>CACOFO010000021.1 GCA_902626435.1 uncultured Prochlorococcus sp. | reverse complement strand
AAATTATCTTCTAGAATATCAAGTGCACATGCATTTGTAGTGTTACAAGCTACTAAAAGTGCATCCAAATTTTTATCAACAAAAAAATTGCAAATCTCCTTTGCAATAAATCTTATCTCTTTAAAATTTTTACTGCCAAAAGGTATTCTTTTTGTATCCGCCAAATAAAAAATTTCTACATCTTTACGTGTTTTTAGTAAAGAATTAAGGATAGTAAAACCTCCTATTCCACTGTCAAATATCCCTATTTTAAGCATCACCCTGTTTTATAAAGATATTCAAGAATGCCTTTTGCAATTGCATAAGCTAATCTTTTACGATGAGTTGTTTTTTCTAATCTTCTTGCATCTAATCTCCCCGTTAGAAATCCTATTTCTACAAGGACTGCAGGCATCTTAGTTTTCTTAATTACGAAAAATCTACCTTGTTTAACACCTCGATCAGGACTTCCAGGAGAAACTCTTAGAATTTGTTTTTGAATTTTTTTGGCAAGTAACCTACCTCTCCAACCTCTATAGTAAAAGGTTTCTAATCCATTAATATCCCTTCTTTTCCCCCTTGAGGCATTTGCATGAATACTTACAAAGATATCTGCATCCGTATTATTAGCGAAAGCAACTCTTGGGGGTAAGTCTAAATCAACTTCATTTTTTCTGGTTAATCTTACTTTGACACCTTTCTCAGAAAGTAAATTTTTAACTATTTTGGAAATCTCTAGTACAACATCTGTTTCCCTAATACCACCAATACCTATTGCTCCTGGATCAGGACCTCCGTGCCCTGGGTCGATAACAACCGAAAATTTGTTTTGTTTTACGTCTGGTAATTTTAAGTATTGATAATTACTTTGCTTCTCATAAATTGACATTTGATTTTCTTTAATATTCCCTATTCTCTTTACGACTAGACCTTCACCAATTTTTTTAAAAGGGTATTTTGGATCAAACAGTTTAATTCTCCACCTATTTTGATCTAAGCCAACCAATCGCCAAGTCAAAGGTTTCAGGAAAGTTTTTTCCTTAAATTCGATTACTAGTCTTGTTTTACCCTTATTTGGTTTACCTAATCTAATTTCTTTTATTGGGCCATTACCTTTTATTGTTCTGGGTTTTTTTAATTCTCCTGGAAAATCAATCCAGAATCTATCACCAGATATTTGGTTAGCCTTCTGAAAGTATGCTTTTAAATTAGTATTTGATTTAGTTCTTAATTCTAAAACACCATCATTTTTTAACACCCATGCCGCCAGAGCACTTGAGGATTTTACTGGGAGGATTGAAGAATTTAAAAATAAAAAAACCGATAAATAACGAAAAAGTTTAATATCTAAAAACTTTATCATTAGTTTGAAAATAATTGATTTTTTCTATGTTTAAGGCTTGGCATCTGCTCCCGAATTTTCTTTACTCTTTCTTTATCAGCAGGAGCTATTGCAGCTCCCTGAGTTATTCCTGCATCAGATAAAACTGTACCCCATGGGTCAATTACCATCGCATGGCCATGACTTTGTCTTCTCCCATAATGAATCCCAGTTTGAGCCGGGGCAACTACATATGCTGTATTCTCAATTGCTCTTGCTTGTAATAGGATTTGCCAATGATCTTTTCCAGTAAAAGCCGTAAAAGCTGCCGGGATCAAAATTAACTCTGCACCTTTCGAAGACAAATATCTATAAAGCTCAGGAAATCTTACATCGTAACAAATCGATAATCCTATTTTGCATAAACCCGGGACATCAACAACAGGTGGATACTCCTCCCCGGATAGAATAGTGGATGATTCCTTGTATAAATTCCCATCTGGCAAATCAACATCAAATAAGTGGATCTTGTCGTATTTTGCCAAAATCTGTCCGTCCTTCCCAAATAGTGCTGACCTATTAAAAGTATGACTGTCATCACCCGCAGGGACGGGATAACCTCCTCCCAAAAGAAATACTTGATATCTTTGAGACATGGTTTTTAGAAAATTTGCACACTTCTCTGACAATTCAGAAGCTAATCTAAGTTTTTCATCATCTCCTCCTAAAAAAGCAAAATTCTCAGGCAATCCTATTAACTCAGCACCTCTTCTAGCCGCTAATTCAATCTGTTCTTCTGCTTCAATAAAATTTGCATCAACATTTGAAGTACTTGTAATTTGCAATGCAGCTACCAAAAAATCAGTCAAGACTTTACTCCTAGTGAACCAATTCGTAAATCATGAGGCACGAATCACGCCTTTTTCAACTTGAGCTGGAACAATATCTAAGCAATCAAGTTCAGAGCAACATTTAAAATCATCCTCATAATCTCCAAGACTTGTCAATCTTTTGCCATGGGTTGCTGTTTTTAAACATTTCAAAATATCATTTTTCCAAAAATCCCAAAGTGCCAAAGCAGCTTGTAATTCGTCATTAAGAATATTAGTATCGAAATCACAGTTCTGTTTTAGGTATGAGGCTAAAGCACCAGCAGCTAAAGAATCCTCAAGGGAATAAGAGCCTTCCCAACCACTACCAAGTATCAAAACATTTTCATTTTTTAATGAAATGATTTTTTCGGCAACTGCTTTCCTATTTGAGAGACCCATAGCAAATAAATGCTTAGCATTTTGAACTTTTTGCAATGATTTAGTCCCATTAGTCGTACTCATAAATAGTCTTTTACCATTAACAACTTTTTTTGTAACTGATAAAGGAGAATTCCCCAAATCAAAGCCCTCAATTTTCTTTCCACCTCTCTCTCCAAGCATTAGTCTCTTTTCAGCTTGCCACTTTAATGCAGATTCTTTTAACAAATCTAAATCTGCAAAAACTTGTATGGAATCAGCTCCATTTTTTAAAGCCCAAGAAATTGTGGTTGTAGCTCTTAAAACGTCAATGACCACCGCTATGTCTGGACTTATTTCTGGAACATCCTTTGCAACGTGATAATAAGTAAGATTAATGATAAAGACCTTTTTCTTTTTTATTATAGAAAACAGTTACTTAATTTGATTATTTTTTTTTAAAAAACAAACTTATTGATAATATGTAACTAATTTGTTTTTACAGAAATCTTATCAAGTATTTAATTTGAAAATGAATAATATCCGCACAATAAAAGGTGGAGTTAATTTAAAAGGAAAAGTAACAGTACCTGGAGATAAATCCGTTTCTCATAGAGCTTTAATAATAGGAAGTATTGCCAAGGGTGAGACGACTATTGAGGGTTTTTTACATTCTGAAGATCCACTTTCAACTGCTGATTGTCTTAGAAAATTAGGTGTAAAAATACCAGATATAAAAAAAAATGAGCCTTTTACAATTTCAGGATTGGGTCTTGATGGATTAAAAGAGCCCAAAGAAATTCTGAATTGTGGAAATTCGGGAACCACAATGAGATTATTAATGGGGTTACTTGCCGGTCAAGAAGGAAAAAATTTTATTTTAACAGGTGATATTTCTCTTAATGAAAGGCCAATGGGTAGAGTGGGCAAACCATTATCTTTGATGGGTGGCAAAATTTTTGGTAGAGAGAAAGGAAACAAAGCTCCAATCTCAATTGATGGGACTAAACTAAAAGGATGTGTTATTGGAACCCCTGTAGCGAGTGCTCAAGTAAAATCCGCAATCTTATTGGCAGGTCTCAAAGCTTCTGGGACCACTTCTGTTATTGAACCAGCATCTTCAAGAGATCATACTGAAAGAATGTTAAAAGCATTTGGAGCAGACATCAGTATCAGAGGAGAATTAGGAAGGAATGTAGTTATCAAGTCAGGGGGTGACTTAATTGGCCAGAGAATATTGATTCCTGGAGACATAAGCTCTGCTTCTTTTTGGATGATTGCTGCATCTATTGTTCCAAATTCAGAGGTTTTAATTCAGAATGTTGGATTAAATCCCACTAGAACAGGGATTTTAGATGTAATGGATTCAATGGGGTGCAATTATGAGATTTTAGATAAATCGACTATTGCAGGTGAACCTATTGGATCTATTAAAGTAAAGACTTCAAATAATTTAAGATCATTCACTATTGAAGGAGATATTCTCCCAAAACTTATAGATGAAATTCCTATCCTTACTGTGGCTGCTTGTTTTTGTAATGGAGTTTCTGAAATTAAGGATGCACAAGAATTAAGAGTAAAGGAGACAGATCGATTAAAAGTTATGGCACGACAGTTACAAAAATTCGGTGCTGAAATAATAGAAAAAGAGGATGGGTTAATTATTAATGGGCAATCAAAATTTCATTCTGCGGAGGTAGACAGTGAGACAGATCATCGAGTAGCAATGAGTCTTGCTATTGCTTCACTTCTTGCCAAAGGTACCTCAAAAATAACGAGAGCAGATGCAGCTAGCGTCTCGTATCCGACTTTTTGGGAAGAGCTTTCCAATCTAACTAACTAGCCTAAAAAGTTTTTGTCCGAATTAATAGAAGTTTTAACTAAAGATGGTAGTTACTCTTTAAGAAGTATGTTTTTTCAAGAGAATTTCCATAGTGTATTGGGCGCATTGGAGGAAACAAAGTTAAAGTTTACATCTACTTCTAATTTGCAAAGATTTAAGGGTAAATCTCTTAATGTTTTGGATATATGTTTTGGTTTGGGATATAATTCGGCTTCTTTATTAAATGAATTAATTAAACAAAAATCGTATTTAAATTTATATGCGTTGGAGCTTGATAAAAAGCCTCTTGAATATTCGCTTAGTAATGAATCTTTCCTTAAATTATGGGCTCCAAAAGTCAAAACAATATTTGAATCACTGTATCGAAAAGATTACTTTGAGGATCAATTTTTTAAATGCAGTGTTTTGTGGGGTGATGCTAGAGAAAAAATTAACATTATTCCTTCATCTATTAAATTCGATCTGATTTATCTAGATGGTTTTTCTCCTCAAAAATGCCCACAAGTATGGACAATTGAATTTTTATCTAAAGTAGTAGAAAATCTTAATTCTCAGGGTTTTTTAATAACTTATTCTTCTTCAGCGGCAGTAAGAAAAACTTTAAGAAATCTTGGATTAGAAATTTTTACTATTAGGCCTAGTTTTAAAAAAAGAACTTTTTGGAGTCAGGGAACTGTCGCAATATCAAAATTTGATAAGAATAAATTGAAAACTAATTTCAATTTTGAAAAGTTATCTTTAATGGAAGAGGAACATCTATTAACTAAAGCCAGTATTCCATATAGAGATCAAGATTCGAACTCAAGCAAAGACGATATAATCAATCGAAGATTAGATGAGCAATTATCCTCAAATCTATTACCTACAAATAAATGGAGAAAGAAGTGGGGAATGACGAAGTTATCCTTTAAGAGTTAGATTTAAATAAGGACTTCAAATAAACATGTTAAGTGTTGCGATATTAGCGGCAGGCAAGGGCACTAGGATGGAAAGCTCATTGCCAAAAGTTTTACATAAAATTTCTGGCAAAAGTCTTTTACAAAGAGTAATTGATTCATGTGTCGAATTAAAACCTGATCAAATTTTCGTAATTACTGGACACAAGTCAAACGAAGTACAAAAGTCAATCCCAAACGATAAAAATATCCATGTTGTTATTCAAGAACCCCAATCAGGAACTGGTCATGCTATCCAGATACTTTGTAAAGAAGTAAAAAAACATGAAGGAAAACTTTTGGTACTTAACGGCGATGTGCCACTCATTAAGCCTAGTACTCTAAAAAGACTTTTATATTTACATGACTCAAAAAATGCTGATGTTTCTTTAATTACTACAAAGAAAACAAATCCTTATGGATATGGCAGAGTTTTTTTGAAGGGGGATTTTATAGAAAGAATTGTTGAAGAGAAAGATTGCAATGATCTAGAAAGAGAAAATACATTAATAAATGCAGGTGTTTACTGTTTTAACTGGGGTTGCTTGTCAGAAATAATTAACACCTTACAAAGCAATAATAATCAAAAAGAGATTTACTTAACAGATACAATATCTTTGCTAAAAAATTCCTTAAGCCTCGAGATAGAGGATAATGGAGAACTTCAAGGAATTAATAACAGAATTCAACTATCAGAGTGCGAGGAAACTATTCAGAATTCAATTAAAGAAAAGCATATGCTTAATGGTGTAACTTTTATAAATAAAGCAAGTTGTTCAATTAGTGAAGAAGCTGAAATTGGTCAGGATGTAATTATAGAGGCTAATACACACATAAGAGGAAATACCAAAATAAATAGTAATTGCATAATCGGACCAAATACTTTCATTGAGAATTCGAATGTTGGATTGAATTGTGAAATTTCAAACTCTACTGTTTATGCTTCTCAGATAATGGATTATATAAAAGTTGGTCCTTATAGTCATATAAGACCTAATTCCAAAATATCTTCCTTTAGCAAAGTAGGTAATTTTGTTGAAATCAAAAATAGTCAATTAGAGGAAGAATCAAAAGTAAACCATTTAAGTTATATTGGCGATTCTATTATTGGAAAAGCTACAAATATTGGAGCAGGTACTATTACTGCAAATTTTGATGGTCAGAAAAAACATCAAACAAAAATTGGTAAAAATTCCAGTATTGGTGCAAATACAGTTTTTGTAGCGCCAATAAATCTTGGGGAATCAGTTACAACAGGAGCTGGTTCAGTGATCACAAAAGACTCCAAAGATAATTCATTAGCAATCTCAAGAACTAAGCAAGTAAATATAGAAAATTGGGAAAGAAATAAATCCTGATCTAATTTATGAATTCAATAATTTTTTCAAGTTGCCAACATCTGCTCCCTTTTATAAGAATAAAATCACCTTTTTTTGTAGATTTGTTTATCTCTTTAGGTACATCTTTAATATTATTTAAAACTAAAAATTTTTTCTTATCTTTTAGATAATTGGTATACATTTTTTCATTTTTATCACAAATAAATAAACACTTTTCTATGTCTGAATTATTTATTAAGTTGAATATTTCTTTATGATATTTTTCAGATTCTTCTCCCAATTCTTGCATACTTCCAAATATAAAAAATTTATTTCTTGGTTTTTCAAGCAGGGTTTTAATACATGCTTTTACTGACTCTGGCGAAGCATTATATGATTCATCATATATTGTTGTTTTTACTGATTTAACAATTTTATTCCTTCCACCTAAACTTGCAAAATCAAATTTATTAAAACTTGCAAAATCAATGCCTAGCTCTTTGGCAACTGCATAAGCAAATAAGAAATTCAAAGCATTGTGAAATCCCTCAAATGAAATTTCAAAGATATTTTCTTCAATTAAAATTGTTTTATTCGAAGGATTATAAAATCCTCGCAAATTATCATCTTTCTTCAATCTCTTTTCTTGATCTTCTATATTTAATAGTTTTACTTTTCTAACTCTACCTTTCCAAAATTCTTTTAAAGTTTTTTCTAGGAATGGATCATTTGCTGGAATTATTACAACTCCTTCGGGATTTAAGAACCTACTAATTTCACACTTTGCATAAGTAATATTTTTTTTTGAACCTAATAATCCAATATGAGCTGTACCAATGTTAGTAATAACTGCAATATCGGGTTCACTATATTTAGATAAATTCTCGATCTGTCCAAGACCTCTCATCCCCATCTCAAGAACTAAAACTTTATCTTCTATATCTGTAGCAAGAATAGTAAGGCCAACTCCAATTTCATTATTGAAATTTGCATGAGATAATTTAATTCTTCCAAGTTTTTTTAAAACTCCACCAATCATCTCTTTTGTTGTTGTTTTACCCACTGAACCAGTTATTGCGACAATAGGGATATTTAATTTTTTTCTTTTTAGCAATGCTAATTTCTGAAATGCCTCTAATGTGTCATTTACAACCCAATAAGGAAAATTACTAGGAAGTAATCTCTGCATTCCTTTTTTAATAACTACTGATTTAACTCCTTTATCTAAAACATCTGGAAGGAAACTATGTCCGTCAAAATTTTTACCATTGATAGCTATAAAAAGATCATTTTTTATTAAGGTTCTACTATCAATACTTATATTTTTAAAATTTAAAAAATCTCTTTTCTCCTCGCTTAGATTTTTAATATTCCCCAAAACATTATTTAATTCTGACAAAGAGAATTCCATTAAAAAATTAAGTCATATTTTTTTTTAAAGATGGATCAGCCGATTGTCCATAAGAGAATTTTTCAACTTCAGCAAAATCTGGAGATGGTTCTTTTATTCCACAAACATCTTTGTACATTATTTCGTATTCGAGTGCTGATCTTTGCCAACTAAACTCTTGGCTCATTGCTCTTTTTTGCAGTAATCCCCAACTATCTTTATGCCTAAAAGCCTCCCAAGACCTTACTAAAGATGTATAGAAATCTATAGGTTCAAAGCGATCGAAGCAAAAACCAGTGCCACTATTATTTTCCGGATCATGAGGTAAAACTGTGTCAACTAAACCTCCTACTCGCCTTACTATTGGAATAGATCCATATCTCATAGCAAGTAGTTGACTAATGCCACAAGGTTCGAATCTACTTGGCATTAAAAATGCATCAGAGCCTCCATAAATGAGTCTTGATAAAGAATCATCATAGGTAAGAAATACAGAAAATCTTCCTGGGTAATCTAATGCAAGTTGCCATAATCCTGACTCTAAATATCTATCTCCTGTCCCCAAAACAACTATTTGCGAATCTGTATATGCTAATAATCTTCTTGAAACTTGTAGAAGTAAGTCAACCCCTTTCTGGTCAACTAACCTACTGACCATACCTAAAAGATATTTTTTAGAATCAACTTCGAGACCCATTTCTCTCTGCAGAATTTTTTTATTTTCTAGCCTATTTTCTAAATTCTTAATACTAAATTTTGCCGGCAAAACTGGATCTTTGGCTGGATTCCATTCATCAAGATCTATGCCATTAAGAATTCCCCTTAATTTACCCGAAATGTAATTAAGTAATCCTTCAAGGCTTTCCCCGTATTCATTAGTTTTAATTTCATCTGCATAAGTCGGAGAAACAGCATTTACCCTGTCTGCATACAACATTGCCGCAGCCATTGTGTGGTCTCCATGCATATACCAAGGACACCAAGTCATTTTTTCAAGTTTCCATCTCCAAGGGCCTTGGTATTTTAAATTATGAATTGTGAAGACAGTACTAATTTCGGGGTCCTGATGCATCCACACAGGAATCATTCCAGTGTGCCAATCATGGCAATGGAGAACTTGTGGTTTCCAACAATTCCAGGCAAATTCTGCACTGGCACTAGCAAAAAATGTAAAGCGCCAGTCCTCATTTTCGCCTCCGTATATTTGGTCAGAGTCAAATGTTGGGTGACCTACTAGATAAATCACATAATTATGAATGGGATGTTTTGCTTCATATATGGCGAAATCAGTGCCCATTGTATTTGATTTAAAGACTGGTTCGTTCGATACCTCTAAAAGACTCCACAATTTTCCATATCCTGGAATTATCACCCTTACATCGTGACCAAGTTTTATCAAAGATGGAGGTAACGAACCAACCACATCTCCCATACCTCCAACTTTGATCATTGGAGCACATTCAGCAGCGGCAAGAAGAATTCTCATTGATAATTATTTTAAAAGTTCTTTTGAAAAATAAACTAGGGTGTCCACTTATAGTCAGAAAAGTCTGGTGGACGCTTTTCAAGAAAGGCATCTCTACCTTCTTGAGCTTCTTCAGTCGAGTAAAATAATTGAGTTGTGTATCCAGATAATTCTTGAATACCCGCAATCCCGTCATTCTCCGCATTGAATGAAGCTTTAATAATACGAATAGCAGTTGGACTATTTCGTAAAATCTCTCTTGCCCAGATTACACCCTCAGCTTCTAATTCTTCAATCTTTGTAATTGCATTTATCAAGCCCATCTTAAGAGCTTCCTTGGAATTATATTTTCTACATAAAAACCAAATTTCTTTTGCTTTTCTTTGACCAACAAGTCTTGCCAAATAACTAGATCCAAAACCACCATCAAAACTACCAACTCTTGGACCTGATTGACCAAATATTGCATTTTCTGAGGCGATACTGAGATCACAAATTAAATGAAGTACCTGCCCACCTCCAATTGCAAAACCAGGAACTAAGGCAATAACTACTTTAGGCAAACTTCTTATTAATCTTTGCAGTTCAAGTACATTTAATCTCTGCTTCCCTTCATCATTTTTATATCCATTTTCACCTCTTACGCTCTGATCACCTCCAGAGCAAAAAGAATAAATACCTTTCTTGTCAGGTCCAGCACCTGTAAAGAGAACTACTCCAATAGTTTCATCATTTCTTACGATATTAAATGCGTTAATGAGTTCATCTACAGTTTGTGGCCTAAATGCATTTCTTTTTTCAGGTCTATTAATTGCAATTCTCGCAATTCCCTCATCTGATTTGTGAAACAATATATCTTCATAAGATTTGCATTCTGACCAATTTAAAGTTGTTTTACCAGGTAATACTTTCATGAAACCTAATTATTTAAAGATAGAAAATGATAAATTTAACTGCCAATTATTTTTTCTAGCAGGGCATTTTTTTCACAAATTTCATTTTCTGGATCAATATCAACTTTAATTATTACAGATTTCTGGATAGAAATGCTCCAATGGAATGCCTCTCGTAATTTTTTAAAATTTGTCACACTTTTAAAGTTTACTTGATAACCCTCTGCGAGTTTTGGCCAGTTTATTTCTTTTGGCATAAGAAAAAGTTTTTTTAATTCATCTTCTTTTAAATTTTTTTTATAAATACGATTAAATATATTTCCCCCATTATTATTTATCAGAAGAATTGTTAAATTCATGTCGATTGAATTTTCAATCAGCCAACCATTTATATCATGAATAAAAGCTAAATCTCCAGTCACAAGAAGTAGAGGATTTTTAACTCTAGAAATACCTAATGCAAGAGATAAAGTACCGTCTATGCCGGAAGCTCCTCTAAAGCTGAAACAATTTCTCGTTAAAGTACCATTCTCAGAAAATGTAAGCCAATCTCTAATCGGGCTACTCGCGGAAAGCATTATAGGATTTTCAGCTGGCCAAAGTTTTGGAACAAGATTTGCAAGCATATACTCAGTAATTTGATTATCTTGAGAAATTTTCTCTTTTAGGATTTCTTTAATCTGCTCGCCTTCCTCTATTAGATCAAAAGCCATCGGAGTTAGAGGCTTTTTGTTTTTTTCGTTAATTGATAATTTTTCTAACAATAGAGTTGTAAAATTTGATAACCCAAAATCATATTCAAATGATTTTTTAATAGGGTCCAATTTTCTATAGTTTTTTTCTTTTATAAGAATTTGTATCCCTTCGAAGGTTGTTAAAAACTTCTCCAAATCAATAGAGGATGACATAGGGCCAAGCCTCAAAAGTTGTTGACAATTTATTGAATTCTTATTTTTTCTTAAGACTAATTCCCAATTAACAACTAATCCTCTCAAATTAGAAAAAACGCCTGAAACAGGATCTGCAAATACTGGCCATCCAGAAATTTCTTGTAATTTTTCTAAAGATTTATTGAAAGAAAATAAGTCATTTACTGAACCTTGATAGGGACCAACCAAAATAATGCCAGATTCATCTAAATTTAATCTTTTTGATATTTCTAAGAATTTGTTTTTATCAGACTTTATTTCAACTTCCCGAAAGGTATATTTTTTCTTGAGATAAATTTTCTTAAAAACCTCTAAAACATTTTTTTTGTTTAAAAAAGAAATACCTAAAGGCTTATCGATAGGAATATTTAAATGAATAGGACCAGGGAAGGTAGATATTTCTTTATCAATAATTTGCACTAAACTAAAGATTTCATTTTCTTGTGTTTGATGAAGTCCATTTAAATTTGTACTTAAAACTCTTCTGCAGACTGAACTCAAAAAATCTTCTTGATTTACTGTTTGATTAGCCCCACAATTTTTTAATCTTAGGGGTCTATCAGCAGTAAGAAAAATAATGCCTTTACAAGATCGGTCTCCCTCAACTGCTGCTGGCAATAAGTTACTTACGGCTGTTCCAGAAGTGGTAATAACTAAAGAGAGATTACCTGATGCAGCAGAGATACCAAGAGAGTGGAATCCTGCAGATCTCTCATCTATTGAATTAAAAATATTTACCAGTCCTAATTTATTTAATTCACCAGCAGCTATCGCTAAAGGTGCTGATCTACTACCGGGACATAGTATAAAATTTTGGACTCCTATTTTTATAAGAAGATTTAAAAGTTGTAAACTTCTAAGAAAATTTTTGCATTCAATAGATGATGTCATAATTTATATAAATGCTTTGTGATTTTTCCTTATAACTGGATTAAATAAAACATGTCTACAACTGAAGAAAAAAGAAATGCAATAATAAAGGATTTAAAAAATCTTTTAATTTGGATATCTATTGCTTTAATTATACGATGGCAGGTTATAGAGCCAAGATGGATTCCATCTGGTTCAATGCTTCCTACTCTTCAAATACAAGATAAAATTCTTGTTGAGAAATTAACTCCTAAAATCACATCCAAATCAAATCTTTCAAAATTAAAAAATAAAATAGTTGTTTTTAATGTTCCAGAGCAATTAATTAAAGCTGGATATGAAGCAGACACTGCATTAATAAAAAGAGTTATTGGAATACCAGGAGACAAGGTAGAAGTAAGAGACGGTAACCTTTACTTAAATGATATTGTTCAAGAAAATTACGTTGTTGACAAAAATATAAATTATTCTATAGGACCTTTTACTGTTCCAGAAGAGTCTTTATGGGTGATGGGAGATAATAGAAACAATAGTATGGACTCACATATTTGGGGATTTTTACCCTATGAAAAGGTTATTGGTAAAGCTATTTTTAGATATTGGCCGTTTAATAAAATTGGACCTATTCGGTTCCCTGCCCTTAATAATTTAGATTAATGGGTACTTGATGTTGTAGGGTTTTTATATCTTGAAGCTGTAGAAATGTTTAATCCAGAATTTCTTGCTACTGAAAATAATGATCCAAATGATGAAAATGATTTAATACAGTACTTACAAAAACAATCTCCAGAAGTTTTGCAAAGAGTCGCAAAATCAGCTAGTGAAGATATTCAAGAAATTATTAGACATAATGTTCAAGGTCTTCTTGGGATGCTTCCTTCAGATCAATTTGACGTAAAAATAACATCTTCAAAAGACAACATTGCCAATTTATTATCTTCTGCAATGATGACAGGATACTTCTTAAGACAAATGGAGCAAAGAAAAGAGCTGGAACAAACTCTTAAAAATGATGAAAACATGTCTATTGAAGAATAATATTTTTTAAAGATTAACTTCTTCTGGAATTATTCCTAGTTCATACAACTTTTTATATAAACCCATCAAAAATTTATTATCATCTGAAAGTTTGTCCCATTTTTGGGAATTGATTTCATTAATTAATGTTTGACAATCTTCTAATGTAAATTTTATGGGTGCCGAATAATGAGCTGGAATTAAATATTCCATATCTTCAAAAGATTTGATATTTTCTAACCATTTAAGTAACACTTCTTTTGAACGCGGAAAAATTAACTTTTGTAAAACTGGCGCAATTTGAATCTTAGGAATATCTTCACCCATTATTTCATCGAGAGAGGATTCCCAATCTTCTTCCCATAAAAAGGGATAAATACCGAAATGAGATCTCCAATTTCTAAGATCTTTTTTGAATGCATACTGAAATATTTTTCTTAAAGGTGGGATATTTAGTTTACCTGGTTTCAAAAAGGATGAAAACAAGACTAACCTTTTCCATCCTTTTTTTCTTTGTTCGATGGAGTCAATCAAAGGTTCATCTCCTCTCTCTCTAGAATGAAAAAGGAGTGGAGTTGGATCAGAATCAAATATATCAGGAGGTGTGGAGTCTATTCCAACTATTGCGTCTGTTACGTGGAGAGTTTTCGTAGGGTAATGAAAACAGCTTATCTCCTGATATCTTCCAAGTCCCAAGTTAAGAGGCCCCAATGAAGTCCATTTAAAAGAATCTGAATATGGAGTACCTTCCTCAAAAAGTATTCTTGTTCTTTTTGATGGAATTCCTAAAAAATCTAGTGGCAGATTTATGGGGAAACTCCACTGTCCTGGACAAATCCAAATTTCTGCATCTTTAAAAATTCTTGAAAGAGCTGGCAGTCCGATTTTATGTTCTAGTCCAGAAGCACTTGGTAAAATTATTGTTTTTACTTTGCCGTGAATCATAATTAATTTTTCTAATTCATTTATTAATTCTTTCGTCGGAGGTAGTGGATTTATTAGCATCAATCCATTATCAACCTTTATTACCGTCATTCTTATTGGAACCGCAACATAATAAAGTCCCTGTATTTGTTCCAAAGACCATATTTGATCAGGAATTAATTTTCTTAAAATTGTTTTCTTTTTCCCATAGGGATATAAAGGAAATAATGGCCACCAATACCACTTTTTATCTGAAGTTTCTTCTACTATTTTCATTTATAGCCAGTAAATAATTTCTTTAACTTAAATATTCCGTATCTTGGAGCGAATAAAAAAGCAAATAAAAATATAAAAGTTTGTGCTAAGACAATTGATCCACCTGTTTCAAGGTCAAACCAAAAACTAAAGTAGATCCCTATTAAGCTAGAGATAATTGCACTTAGTACTGAAATTATGGTCATATTATCAAACTTATCCGTAAGTAAATATGCTGTAGCCCCTGGTGTAATTAACATTGCAACTACCAAAATAATTCCAACAGACTGCAAGCCCACAACTGCTGCCAATGATAAGCATGTAAGGAGTAAATAATGAAGAAAAAATACGTTAATCCCAACTGTTTTTGCGTGCCTAGGATCAAAACAATAAAGCATTAAATCTTTTCTAAAAATTGATAAGAGCATTACTACTAATAAAGAAATGAATATAGTTTGTTTTACATCTGAAAGTGATATTCCTAATGGACTTCCAAAAAGAATAGAGTGAAGGTCAATATTACTTTTAATCTTAGAAACCAATACGATTCCAAGAGCAAAAAATCCAGTAAATACCAAACCAATAACAGTATCTTCCTTAACTCTGGATTTCTGCTTAATAAATCCTATCAATGCTACAGAACCAACTCCGAAAATAAATGCCCCTAACGAGAAAGGAAGACCTAATGCATAAGCAACCACAACACCAGGCATTACTGAATGTGACACTGCATCTCCCATTAGAGCCCATCCTTTAAGAGTCAAATAACTTGATAGAAAACCACAAACAGCTGCTACTAGTGAACTCATAAGAAGTGCTTTCCTCATAAAGTTATGAGCTAAAGGATCTTTAATCAATGAATCTAAAGTTAAAAAAGAACAGAGCTCCATATAATTAAAAATTTAGGACTCAGGTCCAAACAAGAAATCAGGCGAGATCCCTCCAAAAGTGGTTGTAATATTTTCAGGGGTGAAAACTTCAGAGGTCTCGCCGTAGGCCACAACAGTTTTATTTATTAAGAGAACTAAATCGCAAAATTCACGGACATGAATCATATCATGCGTCGATAATAAGATAGTTTTTCCCTCATTTTTAAATTGTATAAATAATTCCGAAATAAGTTTCTCAGTTCTTATATCAACTCCTGCAAAAGGCTCATCAAGAAGTAATATTGATGCTCTTTGTGCAATTGCTCTAGCTAAAAAAGTCCGTTTTCTCTGACCTCCAGATAAGTTTCCAATAGGTGTAGATAAATGATCAGTAAGATCAACTCTCGCAATAGCATCTTTAACCGCCTGAACATCAGACTCTCTTGGACACCTTAAAATATTCATCGAGCCATATCTTCCCATCATCACTACATCCCAAACATTTATTGGAAATTGACTATCAATGCCCTCATTTTGAGGAACATAAGCAATTGTTTGATCTTTTTGAGCAGATCTTAAAGATTCTCCATTAATTCTAATTTTCCCCTTTGAGATTTTTACAAAACCAGTTAAAGCATTAAAAAAAGTAGTTTTACCGGCACCGTTCATCCCAACTAACCCACAAATCTGTCCAGGTTTCAATCTTAGATTGGCATCATACAAAGCCACCTTACCGTTATAATCTACGCAAATATTCTCTGCATCAATTCTAAAGTTTTGATAATTGGTTGTTTCCATAATTCAAAAAAGCCCTTTTTTAATTAGATCCAAATTATACTCAAGCATTTTTAAGTAAGAACTAGCCACTCCACTATCATCAGATAATGAATCAACAAAAAGATTTCCTCCAAAATCAGCTCCAGTTTCTTTAGCAACAACCATTTGAGATTCATTACTTACAGTACTTTCGCAAAATACAGATGGAACTTTTTTATCTTTAACTAGTGAGATTGTTCTTGCCATTCTTTTGGGAGTAATTTGACTCTCAGCATTAACTGGCCACAAATAAACTT
>CACOFO010000020.1 GCA_902626435.1 uncultured Prochlorococcus sp. | reverse complement strand
TGGAATCGCTAAGGAAGTACCCATATTTATTCAAACCTATAACCCTAGTAATGAAGATGATATTCTTCGAATAGTTAAAGGAATTAAAAAAGTCTTAGAGAAGAAGGGAATTCGAGTTAAACATATTGACTTATTTGAATTAGTAATTCAAATGTTAGAACAAAAAGGATATTTGGATGCTGTAATTGAAGATGAAATGAATTGGAGCAAAAGTGATCTCCTTGATACCCTCCAAAACGTTGTTGAACCAACAACTGCACTTGTTCCTAAGCTAATTAAAGAAATTGGAGAAGAAAATCAGGTAAGTTTAATTACGGGATCAGGACGAATATATCCTTTCTTAAGAACACACTCTATTCTTGAAGCATTACAACCAGCCATGGTACGACATCCATTAGTTGTATTCTTTCCTGGTGAATATAACCAAGACTCTGATGGGGGATCTTTCTTAAGATTATTCGGTTCAAAATCATCTTGCAAAATTGAAACGCCTCACTATAGAGCTACAAATCTTGATTACTTCAGTACTGCAATCTCATGACTTTTAGCATTATTCAAGAGCTTTTTAAAAAACCTATTGATCGTCCAATTGATGGAGTAATTAAAGCTGATGATGAAAGACATCTAGAAATAGAACTAAACGAATATGTCGTGACTCGTGAAGTAAGTAAAGGGTTAAATTCTTTTTGTGAAGCATACCTGAATAATCCTACTGCAAATGGAATATGGATCTCCGGTTTCTTCGGGTCTGGCAAGTCCCACTTACTAAAAATGCTCTCGCTGATACTTGATAGTGACAAGAAAGTTGATGGTAAGCGGCCAGCGGAGTTTTTCTTGCCAAAAGTACAGGATGAAATCTTACGTGCTGATCTCAAAAAAGCGACTTCAATACCTTCGCAAAGCTTATTATTTAATATTGATCAAAAGTATGACGGTATAGGAGGAGCAGAAGAAGCAGCTGTGCTTGAAGTATTCATGAAGGTATTAAATGAATTACAAGGATATTATGGAAATCAAGGCTATGTAGCTCAGTTCGAATACGATTTGGATACTCGTGATGAATTCGAAGGATTTAAGCAAACCTATTTAAATGTAAATAAAACAAATTGGTCCCAAGATCGAGATGCAGTTGCAACAGTTACTAAGCGAAAATTCGCTAAGGCTTATGCCAAGCACTTTGGTGGAGAAGAAGAGGACGCTATCAGAGTAATTAATGATGCTAAAGAGAGCTATAGACTTTCAATTGAAGGATTTACTAAACGAGTAAGTAAATACCTTGAAAAAAAAGAAAAAGATTTTCGACTAAATTTCTTCGTAGATGAAGCAGGCCAATTTATTGGTCAAAAGAGAAGTCGACTTTTAAATCTGCAAACTGTTGTGGAAAGCTTAGCTGCTGCGACCAATGGGAGGGCTTCAGTTTTTATAACCTCCCAAGCAGATCTAGAAGGTTTACTTGGTGCAGTTAAGTTCGAACAGGCAGACAGCATAAGTAAAATACAGGGTCGCTTTAAAACAAAACTCTCATTAGCAAGTGCTGATGTGCAAGAGGTTATCCAACATCGTCTTCTAGCTAAAAATCCAGATGAACCAGATCAACTGATTGAAATTTATGAGCGAGAATTAGAAAATTTTAAAACCCTTTTTCGCTTTAGCTCAGACTCACGTCAACTAAAAGGTTGGCAAAACTGTCAAAGTTTTTGTGGACTATACCCTTTCCATCCTTATCAATTAGCTCTTTTTCAGGACTCAATGCAGACTCTTGCCTCTCATAGTATTTTTGAGGGCAGAAATATGGCAGTTGGTGAACGTTCGATGCTTTCTGTATTCCAGGATGTCTCAAAAACTATAAAGGAACTTCCATTGGGCCGTCTTGCAAGCTTCGATCAGCTCTATGACGGTATAAGTGGGGTTATTCGCGCAGACAAAAAGCAAACGATGGCTATTGCCCAAAATCAAGTAAGTGATAAAGAATTACGAATCCTGAAATCACTTTTTCTGCTTAAGTGGGTGCCTCAATTTAAGAGTACTTCTAGAAACGTCTCGATCCTTCTTATTAATGAAGTAAGTTTCGATATTCAAGAGCATGAACAGACTGTTAAAGATGCTCTCATTAACTTAGAACGTCAAAGTTACTTACAACGTAATGGGGAGGTTTATGAGTTTCTTACTGATAAAGAAAAAGATGTTGAACAAGAAATTAAAAGGGTCGAGATTGGTGACTCTCAGGTAATAAAACAAATTCATGGAGTCATATTTGAAGACGTCCTAAATAGTACTGGTAAAGCTCGTTATGAAGCTAATAATAATGACTATAAGATTGCTCATAAGATTGATGATGCATTAATAAAAGGAAGTGAGCAGACAATTGCAGTAAATATTGTGACTCCAGAAAACCCAAATTTCGAAAATCAAACAACTCTTATAGCAAGAAATATGGGCGGTTTGGAGCTGATGGTAATCCTTCCAGATCAAGGACGACTGCAGGATCAGATCCGAAGTTTTTTGAAAACGGATCTTTACATTCGTCAGAACAGTGGAAGTGAAGACGAACTGCTCGAATCGATACTTGCAGCAAGATCAAGACAGAACTCAACTAGAAGACAAGAGATTCAAATTATTGCCGAAGAACAGTTAAAAAAAGCCAAACTTGTAATTAATGGGAATATATTAGAAATAGGTCCAAGCGAGCCAAGGTCAAGATTAAATAAGGGTTATCAGGAACTTATCCGATCTGCTTATCCAAAACTTTCAATGATACATGGAGTTTTTAATGAGCTAAGTATTTCCAAAATAGTAAATGAACAAGACGATTTACTAAATAGTTCTCACATTCAACTTTCAGAAGCTGAAAATGAAGTGATTATTGAAATAGATCGCCAGCAAATAGGAGCCAAATTAATTACTGCGGATGGACTTGTTCGTTATTTCGAAAGCAGGCCTTATGGCTGGAATCATTGGGCTACACTCACATTCATTGCCCGTCTTTATAGACTTGGCAAAATTGAGTTGCGTGAAAAAGAACTACTGAACGATGACAATATAGTAGAAGCTCTCAGTAACATCCGTCGTTTAACAGGGATAGCAATCAGAAAGCAAGAGACTTATGACATCAGCAAGATCAATGCCCTTAAAAGATTTCATCAGGAGTTATTTGGGAATGTAAGCAGTGGAACGGATGCTAGAAGTACTTGCAAATCATTCTCTAATGAAATGGCAGAAGAACATAAGCGACTTTCTGAGATTTTAGCCCAGGCCACTACTTATAAGTTTCTAACAGTAGTGAAGTCATGGGCAGAGAAAGCAAAGGTGATGAGTCAAAAAGATAATAGCTATTTACTTAATAACCTCAATAATTTTAAAGAAGAGTGGTTGAAAGCAGAGATAAATATACTTACTCCAGTCAAGAATTTTCTTAATGGGAATCAAAGAACTATTTACGATAAGATTAGAGATTTTTCAGATAATTTCATAGATGAATTCAGCAACTCCTCAAGCGAGAAGATTCAGCCTATCAAAGATCTTTTAGAAAGTTCTACACCATACACAGGAGGCCTTATTCCTAAAGCTAATTCTGCGATGAATGAACTTGAAAAAGTTTTAAAACAAGATCTTAAAGAAGCAAAGGAATCAGCAGAAATAATAATCGATGAGCAAGAAAGGCAATTAAAGTTAGATAAGAGCTTCCTTTTACTTGATACCGATCAACAGAAAGAGGTGCTGAAAACAACTGAATTAGCAAAGTATGATCTTAAATCCGCGACTAAACCTAGTTTGTTATGGCTACGCATAAATCGTTATAAAGAAGAGGAAAAGCCATTACAGCTTGCAAAAATTGCAAATCTCTTATTACCTGAATATTCCAGTGAGGGTGTATCAAACCAAACAATTAAAGTAGTACCTGCATCTAAAATCAAGACTACTTGCAAGTTAAGTCAAATCAAAGATAGTGGGGACTTAGATGAATGGCTTAATGCCTTAAGAATAGCTGCAGAAAAAGAACTAGACCAAGGGAACAGGATTAGTCTTTGAAGATGCAAATAATTCGATTGATATCAACTGGCGTTCTTGGATAATCGATGGTTGTAAATACTAATATTATTAAAACCTTTGCTCCAGCCATGCGCCGGCAACTTATAGATGGAGTTGGCCGAAAACTAGATTTACTGATCAATACCAAAACCCCAGATACGCTTACCACCTACGCAAAACAAATAAAAAATCTACAAGAAAAACAGCATCAAAATCGTGAACAATTAATTGAGAAAGTTGCATACACATGGTTCAATCGTCTTTGTGCATTACGTTTTTTGGATGCTAAAAACTGGCACCCTTTTTCCTGCAGAGTATTAATGCCCGCTGAACAAGGCGAAACGCAACCTGAACTTTTAAAGCTGATGCGTTCAGGTAGTTTACCAACTGAGTTAAAGAGGTTCACCGACGAGCAAAGGCTAAATAATCTCTTAGATAATCAAATCCCAACCGCCTTAAAAGGAGGTGATCCTCAAGCAGAGGTTTATAGAGAATTAATAATGGCAGCATGCCGTTCCTATCACCATCTTTTACCAGATTTATTTGAAGCTATTGACGATGAAACAGAATTACTACTCCCTGATGATCTCCTCACAGAGAACTCAATTGCAGGTAGCTTTCGCAAAGAGATTTCAGACTCGGATTGTGAAGACGTAGAAATAATTGGATGGTTATATCAGTTCTATATCTCAGAAAAGAAAGAGGAAGTTATAGGCAAAGTAGTCAAATCAGAAGATATTCCAGCGGCGACGCAACTATTTACTCCAAATTGGATTGTCAAATACATGGTCCAAAATACCATTGGAGCTAAATGGCTTGCGACCTATCCAGATAGTTCATTGCGAGAACAAATGGAATTTTATGTTGAGCCTGCAGCTCAGAGCGATGAAATCAAATCAAAGCGGTCTGAACCTATACCAACAAGTTTGAATCCAGAAGAATTAACTTTAATGGACCCTGCCTGCGGCTCTGGGCATATTCTAGTTGAAGCCTATAATATCTTTCGCGCTATCTATCTCGAACAGGGTTATCAAAAAAGCGAGATCCCTGAACTTATTCTGACTAAGAACCTTTACGGATTAGATATCTGTCCAAGAGCCGCTCAGTTAGCAACTTTTTCATTGTTAATGAAATGCAGAGAAGACGATCGAAGACTTTTCGAGAAAGAAATTATTCCAAATATACATTGCTTGCATGAACTTAATGAAGTAAATATTGAGATCGTTGCTGCCAGTACAAATGATCACTTGGACTTAAGAGTCGTTTCTAGGCTTGTTAAGTCATTTAAAAATATTGACACTGTTGGATCCTTAATCAAGCATAAGCCAGAACTTGCAGGCAAAATCGCCAAATTATCTTCTTTGAACCCAGATATCGTCGCGCCCCCTCTTTATAGAATAGAGCTTTCCAAACTCAAGGCAATGGCCTCGCTGACTAAAGTTCTTAATAAAACATATGACAATGTAGTAGTAAACCCACCTTATTCAGGATCAAGATATTTAAATTCCATACTAGGAAAGTTTATTAAGTCAGAATATCCTGAAGGATCTGGAGATCTTTTTGCAGCATTTATCTCAAGAGCAATAGATTTTGCTAAACCCATGGGGCGCATATCACTCCTAACGCCCTTCGTCTGGATGTATGTAATAACTTACGAAAAGATAAGAAAGAAAATCTACGACAACGGAAAACTCCAAAGCCTTATAAAACTTGAATACAATTCATTTGAACCAGCATGTGTACCAGTTTGCACTTGGACTTTAGTAAAAGATCTCTCAAATACAGAATATGAATCTACATTCATAGATCTCAAAACTTTCAAAGGGCATGAACTTCAACCAATAAAGACCCTTGAAGCAATAAAGCAGCAAAGCAGCCACTTTAGATATTCGTGCGACATCAACGATTTCCTGAGAATCCCTGGTGCTCCATTTGCTTTTAATGAAAGCAAAGAATTTAGAAAAGTATTTGAACTGATAAGCAGTCTTGGAGACAAGATCAATATTACTGGTTCTCAAAATATAACTGGAAAAAATGAGCTTTTTGTTCGCAAATGGTGGGAAGTTTCACTCTCGAAAATTGGTCCTGATTGCAAATGGGTTATGTATGCAAAGGGCGGAGGGAGCAGAAAATGGTGGGGTATGTTGACGGATGTTGTTGACTGGTCAAGTTCTGCAAGAAAGTTTTACGCTAAGAACAAGGGATCCAATTTATTGAATGAGGACTTTTGGTACAAGAAAGGTATTACATACTCAGAATTAACGTCTAACGCTTCCACCTTTAGAATAATGCCAAAGGGATGCCTCTATGACAAAGCAGGACCAGCATTTCATTCAATAAATATAAATCTGACTTTTCTACTTGGCCTTGTCAATAGTAGTATTGCAACCAAAGTCTTCCAGCTACTAAATCCAACAATTCACCTACAAACAAGAGACATTAAAAACCTCCCATTTCCAAATATTGACAATGAATCAATAATCAAAGCTAGTGAGGCGACAGCATCTTGCATAAAACTATCAAAAAGGTTGTGGGACCTCAAGGAAATTTCAACTGACTTTCAAAATCATTCATTGCTAGATTCAAGTAACAAGAATGATATATTTAAGGATTCATTTTTTGCGACTATTGTTGACTTAGATCAATGCAAATTAAATCTTGCGGAAAACGAACATAATTGCGACCAAAAATATAGCGAGATATACGGCATTGATCTCGGCATTCAAAATTGTGTTGTTACAAAGGAAAAAGAAGATGTCTCAAAAGAAGTCATTCGAGGGTTGATTTCGTATTTTGTAGGATTGTGCTTCGGGCGCTATAGCCTTGATCATCCTGGTTTGATACTTGCTGATTACCAAGAAAGCCAAGAAATACACCTTACTTCTTATGAAGCAAAAGTAGGTAAACAAATTAGCGATATAAAATTCAAACCAGATCTTGATGGCATTATCCCAGTACTCGAAGGTGAATGGTTTGAAGACGATATTGTTGCACTTACTCGTGAATTCATAGCAGTTACATTTCCAGAAAGTAGTGTTGCAGAAAATCTCCGTTTCATAGAAAATTCAATTGGTAAAGATATTCGTAAATACTTTTGTAGAGATTTCTACAAAGACCATTTACAAACTTATAAAAAACGACCTATTTATTGGATGGTGCAAAGTCCTAATGCTGGTTTTGCCTGTCTAATCTACCTACACCGCTATACGCCAGAGACCTTACTGCAAGTGCTTAATGACTACTTCCGACCTTATCTTCAGAAACTTGAAGCACGATTAACTCTATTAGATCTTGATCAAGTAAATGACTCTTTATCAAAGCGTGAACAAATAGCCGCTCGCAAAGAGGCAGAGAAGATCAATAAGGTTATCAAAGAATGTCAAGATTGGGAAAAGGAGGCACTTTTACCACTTGCTCAAAAACGTATAAAGCTAGATCTTGATGATGGTGTAAAGGTGAATTATCTTAAACTTCAAGACGTGCTGGCTAAGATACCAGGCCTAAAAGCAAAAGGGAAAAAATAAAAATCATGTCCCGAACACCTACTTCAATTAAAAGAATTCACGAAAGTATTAATAATGCTTTTAATAATAAACGGATAGTTTTTTGGTATGACTCAGAAAGTGAATGGACTGAAGAATTTGATAGTTACAAAGAATCAAATATCAAAAAATACTCTATTGATAGAAACGAATTTTCTGTAAAAGTTAAAATCAGCCGAGCATCCTCAGATCAAAAATATCTTCTCTACTTTAGATCCCCCAAACCCACGGATGAAAATAATTGGTTACTTGATGTTTTACTTGCTGGCTATGAATTTACGGCTGATCGTGCATCCTTAGATATTCAAGAGGCTGGACTTTCTCTTGAGTTCAAAGAACTAGCGCAGAAACATAAATCTTTCTTTAGAGCATCAAGTCGCTGCAAAAAACTTAAAGATCTTTTACTCCCGAATGACGATGAAAAAGCTATCCGCTTAAAAATGCTAGCTGTAATTACAAATCAGTCGCCATCTATTGATCGTTTATTGCTGCATGCTTTCGGTATCTATGATCCAACTGATTTGAATTCATCTGATCAAATTGATGAGTTATTTGGCGCTTTTAGACTCAAAGAATTTTTCTGGGAGGCCGTAAGTAATAAGTTTGGATACCACAATAGTGATCCATGTTTAAGTGATTTTGCAGTGGAATTATTCAATAGTGTTAGCTGCTTAGGTAATAAAGGGAACCTTGAAAGTCATGCTCAAGTTTTATTAAGCGATTGGAAGGATAGCAGGCAATATGACAACTCATTTATAAAATGGAGTAATTTTCTCTCGAAAATACTAAGGATTGAAGATGATCTTTTAGATCAAAAAGATGAATTTAATCCTCTTGAAGACGATTGCTATGAAATGATAGAACTATTCTGTATTAGAAGATTAATACAACAATTTAGTAATTTAAACGATAATTCTGAACTCCTTGAAAGAATAAATCAAAGAAAAAATTCCTTCTGGTATAAGAAGCATAGTCACGCATATGATGCTATACGATTGGCTATTGAACTCCGTAATCTCATAATTGAAAATGATTTAAAAGTTCAAAGTTTTGAAAATGGTCTTCAACAGTATTGTAATAATTGGTGGCGAATAGATAGAACATATCGCTGTTGTGTCTTTCACACTCAAAGCTATGGACAGCCAGGCTTAATGAAGCCTTTGAAAGAATGGGTTGAGAATCAATATCTAAATAACGCATTGCGTCCACTTACAAATCAGTGGAGTGATCATGTCAAAGATCTAAGCCACTGGAGTTCTGTTAATTTACTTTCACAAAAATCTTTTTATACTACCTACGTTCATACCCCTTTAAGTTCTACCAAACTTAAGCGATTATTTATTGTTATTTCCGATGCTTTGCGCTACGAGGCTGCCCATGATTTTGTAGACCGATTAAAAAGTCAATCAAGTAAGAATTGGGATGCAAAGATAAATGCATTACTTGGTGTATTACCTTCATACACACAACTAGGGATGGCCTCTCTTCTACCTGGGAATAAAATTAATATTAATATTACAGATCCAAACGCACCTGCGATAGTAGATGGTAAAAGCGTTACAGGCACTGAAAATCGCGATAAATTTTTTAAGGAATATCTCAAGGGTCGATCAAAAGCGATCCAATCTGAAGAATTTCTCAACCTCTCCACAAATAGAGAAGCTGCACAGCTAATTTTAGACCATGATCTTATAGTTATTTATCACAATCGCATTGATCGGATTGGCGATAAGCTTGAAAGTGAGGCTGAGACTTGCAAGGCAGTAGAGGATTCTTTTGAAGATCTACTGAAGATACTCAAAAAGATAAGTAGTTTAAAAGGTAGCCAAGTGATCATAACAGCCGATCATGGATTCCTTTTTCAGCAAGAACCTGTTTACGAAAACGATCGTTCTAACTTTCCTGCAGCTGATGATTTAAGTATTAAAAAGAGAAGATTTGCTATCGGAACTAATGTAAAGGCTGAGTCAGGAGTAAAGATTTTCTCTGCAAATCAACTTGGCATAGAGGGAGAATGGGATGCTGCTTTCCCTCTCGGACTTAATAGATTTCCAAGATCAGGTTCTGGGAATCGCTTTGTTCATGGAGGAACATCCCTTCAAGAAATTGTCATTCCAGTGATTAAATTAAAAAAGATTATAAAAGTAGAAATTAAACAAGTAAAAGCAGAATTTTTAAGAATACCGAATAAAATAACTACTCCTCGCATAAAATTTGGTCTATTTCAGGATGAACCCTGTAAGAAAGAAAGTCGCTTGCCTCTGAAGCTTCGAATAAGTGTAATCGCAAAAAAAGATAAAGCTCTTCTCTCTGTTCCAAAAATTGTATCTCTAGAGTCTGGAGCAATCGAACCTCGAGAAAGAGAACAAGAAATCGTGATCGATCTAACAAATACTGCAGGAGGTTACAATAATGAAATTTTGGAATTAAAATTTGAGCAATTGCAAGAAGGTATACAAACACCAGTTCCCTATCAAACAAGGGAAATAAAATTACTTCAACCATTTGGCAATGACTTTGAGGACTTCTAATAAAAAATGACTAAAAGCATTACTTCTTCACAAAAGCTTCTGAATAATAAGATCTTGGAACATTTTCCTGGTTTAGTTGTAAGAAAGGATCTTACTGCTGAGCTGAAACAGAATGCTGTAGTACCCACTTACGTACTTGAATACTTATTAGGACAACATTGTGCAACAGACGATCCACAACAAATTCAAGAAGGATTAGAAACAGTAAGACGAATTTTGTCAAAACATTATGTACATAGGAACCAATCTGAGTTGATCAAATCCACAATAAAAGATCGCGGCAATCACAAGGTAATTGATAAGTTAATAGTTTCATTTAACGATAAGGAGGGTTTCCATCAAGCGGAATTTACTAACCTCGGAATTAAGAAAGTTCCAATAGATGATTCTTATGTAAAAAGATATCCAAAGCTTCTCGTTGGTGGGATTTGGGCCATATCAGATGTTGAATATGATTTGCCTATAGAACCTAAAGCAAGTCCTTGGCAAATAGCAGGTCTTAAACCAATACAAGTTGCTAACGTTAACTACGATGAATTCTTAGTAGCAAGATCTAATTTTAGTACCGATGAATGGATTGATGTATTAATGCAAAGTATTGGTTTTAATCCTGAACAATTTACTCGTAGAGCCAAGCTACTTTCTCTTATAAGATTAATTCCCTTTTGTGAGCGCAATTATAACTTTATAGAACTTGGCCCGAAAGGGACTGGTAAATCTCACGTTTATGCAGAGTTCTCACCTCACGGGATGTTAATTTCAGGTTCAGAAGTTACTACTCCTAAGCTATTTGTAAGTAACTCCAATGGAAAAATAGGATTAGTAGGCTATTGGGACTGCATTTGCTTTGATGAATTTGCAGGTAAGGATAAGAAGGTCGATAAAGCACTTGTTGACATAATGAAGAATTATATGGCGAATAGAACTTTCTCAAGAGGTATTGAACAATTATCTGCTGAAGCTTCTATGGTTTTTATGGGTAATACACAAAAGTCTGTTGCCTATATGCTTAAACATTCGCATTTTTACGAACCATTACCTGATAAATATATAGATTCTGCTTTTTTGGATCGTATTCATGCTTTTAGCCCAGGATGGGAAGTTCAACCTGTTCGTCATGATCTATTTACGTCAAGTTATGGCTTCGTTGTTGACTATATCGCCGAGGTTTTAAAGCACCTTAGAACTGAAGACTATACTTCACTTTATAAAAAAGAATTTGAAATTATCTCAGAAGTTTCTACAAGGGACCAAACTGGTTTTGAGAAAACCTTTTCTGGTTTAATGAAAATTATTCATCCTGATCAAAAAGCGACAAAGGAAGAGATAGAAGAATTACTCGAATTTTCAATGGAATGTCGCAAACGCGTAAGAGATCAAATTCTTCGAATTGATTCAACCTTCAACTCAAATGAATTCATATATAAACCACTTAATAGTGAAGTTTCAAAACAAGTGCGTACTCCCGAAGAAATACAATACCCACAATTTTCAAAATTCAAACAAAGCTCTGAAGAATCTGAGTTTCCTGAAAATACTCTAGAAACTGATAAAAAAACTGTTCCGCAAGGGGATACCAAAAATCAATTTGAAAATCTCGATTTATCTCAAATATCAAAAATTCCAAAAGAGTGTCATATTGTCATCCCGGAAAATAGTAAAGACTGGAGTTATAAAAAAATTTTTGGTGAATATATATTAGGTAGTAGAGAAATAATTATAAGAGATCCTTATATTCGTGCTTTCTATCAGATGCGTAATTTGGTTGAATTTCTTCGCATAGTTAATGAATTAACTCCAGACGGTGATGAAGTAAAAATCCATTTAATTACAAGTGCCGAAAACGAAAATAAAGAAAAATTTGAAAAGCAAATGGATAATCTTAATCAAATTAAGGATTCATTCTCCCAAACTGCTACACCTTTTTCGTTTGAGTTTGATGCAAGTAATAATTTCCATGCTCGCAGCATAACTACTGATCATGGGTGGAAAATTAGTCTCGATCGTGGCCTTGATATTTTTCAATATTTCGAAGGCTCAGTTTTAAATGCAGAAACTAATTTACAAGAAGCAAGACTAACTAAAGGCTCTGAAATAACTTTTATACGTACTTAGACAACTAAAATGAAAAAATTATTTCTTCTATCACTATTGATAAGTTTAACTTCTCCAATGAAAACTATAGCCGGTTTTCCAGAGGGAGAAAAAGGATATGATCTTAAGAAAATTGAAGAGTCATTCAAGTTACCTTGTGATGAGATAGGTAATGATGAATGCATTGCAAGAGCTTTTGGAGTGGGAGCTTGCACCTGGGTATTTGGAATTAAAAAGGGGAAAGAATCAAAAGAAGCTTTAAGGATTGCAGATGAAGTTTTAATAGCTCTTATGAAGGGAAATAATCTAAATATAAATTCTATTTTTGGGAAAGATGGATCGATAAAGGAGACTATAGAAAAAGAGGCCGTTTATAGAATAAATTTTTGCAAAGATATTACAAAATTAGCCATCCCAAAGTTGATAAAGAAGTTACCTGAAGGAGTTGAATTAGATGATGAAAGAATTGAAAATTTAGCAAGCGTTTTCCCTCTACAATATTTAAGTATGTTTGAGCAAATGAAAAAAGGTATTTAGGATTAAAGTATGAAAAACTTATGGACTAAAAGAAATATTTTGGACTATCTAAGATACCCAGAGGAAAGTTTGGATAAGAACTATCCTCCTATAAGGCAAAAGTATAGAAAAGAACTTAGAAGACAAGATGAAGAGACAAAAAAACAGGGTGGGGTTGTTGATTGGAATTATATTTTGAATGATTTAATGTAATTTTTAAAAGATTTGCAAACGATGAGATTTTTATTCATCTCCACTAAAAAAATCTTGATCAATCTTCGCTACTCTAATTGTTTCTTTAACTTGAACCCCTACAGAATGTTCAATCATTAATTTCGCTAGATCGACACCATCGATCAAAACCAAACGGACATCATTTAATCCATCTGCAAATTTTTTCGCCTCTGAAGTGAAAGTGCTACTCGTAACAAAAACTCCTTTCCTACAACCTCCCCCAGTCATCGCTCCTAAGAAACTTTGAACAGTAGGCCTGCCAACAGAATTTTCAGAATATCTCTTTGCCTGAATATATATTTGATCTAATCCAAGCTTATCTTCGTCAATTATTCCATCAATACCGCCATCTGGTCCTCTAGGAACACCTTGTATCCTTTTGGGATCACCTCCTCCATATCCCATTTTCGCAAGAACTTGCAAGATTAAATTTTCGAAGGAAGCTGGGCTTATTGTTTTTATTTGTATAAGTATTTCATCAATTATTTGAGACTGTAAAATCTTTACGCCTTTATTTATAAGGTCCTGTGGAGTTTCATCTTCAAGTTCATTAGAAGATTCAATTTCATTATTTCCGGCTTGTATTTTGGCAGCTCTTAAAGCTTTCCACTCATTGGTTGATTTAACATCAGCTACTTTTATTGGTCTATTAAGTTCTAAAAAAGCTTTAGCGTTTTTACCAGGTGCCATATAACCTCTTTTAGGCCTTTCCAAACATCCCGCTTGGCTTAAATATGAAGATGCCCAACCAACTCTTTCTTGAGCTATATATTTTCCATTAGTTTCATGACATATAGATTTCTGTTCTTCTGTTAATCCAACTTTCTCTATAGTTGCAGCAACTGCATCATGTCTATGCATCTCACCATTTTCAACAAGAACTTCCAAAAGAGGTCTCATAAATTCATGGAACTTTGGTAATTCAGACACAAGATTTTTAGTGAATATCTATAAAATACATCAAACGCCTTTTAATTAATTTACTTTTAAAGGTTTGTTGACTTTACTTCCTATTTTCTTAATTCATCAAGTCCTAAAAGTCTCATAAGGACCTTCGCGTTTGTAGCTACTGCAGAATATTGTTTTTCTTGCATTGCTCTGTGCATTGCATTTTCTAAAGTACATACTAATTTTGCTGCCATTTCAGGACGATTTAAGTCCCCTTCCTCAATATCATCTTTCAGCAAAAGATAAGCATTAGAAGTGATTTGCCTCGCTCTTCTTCTTGATATTTCATATTTTGCGGCAACAAGGGAAGTAATAGATGAATAGGCACGTCCTTCAGCAACTAATTCAGCAGCATGAGCAACTCTTAATTCAGTTTCTTGTTTAGTTGCTCTTTTATACATAGTTTTAAGCTAATTAGCCTTATTATGCACTAATTTTTGCACTAATTAAGTAATATTTAACATATTTTACTCTTTAAACAACTGCAAATACTTGATTTTATTGAGTATTTACTTCCCTTGGTAAGGGAGAGGTCTCGGGTTCAAGTCCCGACGAGGGCATAGCCCGAAAGCTTACTACCGCGAAGCTTTTTATTAATTAAAAAAGAATAAATAAATTTATAATCACTAATTATTAACGAATTAGAGCATAAATTAGAGCATAATTATTTCTTAATTTATATAATTCACTTCTCTTGGTAAGAGATAGGTAAAAAGTTATATTTTAAGAATGATTTAAACAATTTATTTTTAGAATTAGTTACCAAGAATAAGAAATTTAAAGTTCAGAACTTTTTATATTCAATGAATAAAAAATTCCAGACTAAAAATCTAACTTGATAAATCTATCCAAATATGATGAATCTTTTTTTAAAGATTCATTAATATGATTTATTAATCCACCTCGAAATTCATTTGCAAAATGATTCCCGGCGAGTTCGTTAATACATTTTGCAATCCCCTGATCTGTAGGATGACCCCAATAATTACCACCTGAAAGATTTTTTACTCTGAGAACAGCGAGTGAATCTTTTTTAAATTTAGCTTTCTTGACTGTCGGAACAGTGGAAAAGGCATAACTAAAAGATGAAAAAGAATTTGGTGAAATTCCCTTAATACCAACACTTATATAAGAAATTTTAAATTTTTGTACATTGTAAATTAAATCCCAAAGCATGGGTATTTGAGCATTATCATTCCAATTGGTTTTACATTGTAAATTTACAAAATCAATTTCACTAATTTTATTTTCAAGATGAGCATTTATGTCCTCGATTTTTGATGACTTTAAAATCCCACTTTCAGGTATCTTAAAAATTGAAACATCAGATTCTGTATTTGTGGGTATTGATGAAAAACTTACTGTTAATGCATTTCTAAGGCATTCAGGAACTAATGCTTTATTCGTCCTTGAGACAATAATTGATGTATCCCAAAATAACAGGTTTAAAAACCAAACATTAAGACATTCCCATGCCGCTCCGCCTCCAGATAAAGTTGACTGATCCCTATCATCTGTTTCATAAGTTTGAAAGATTGAACTTAATTTCTCTCCCAATCCAAAGATATCTTTTCCTGTAGGTTGCTCTCCTAAAGCAGAATTAATTTTAGGCTGCCATATATCCCATACCTTGCTTAGAGAATTTAAATTAGATATTTGCTTCATTATTTTGAATTTATATTCTTTAACAAATGTCATAATTCAATTTAAAATTTCTTGATTTCAATTAAAACTTACCAAAATTTCTAAAACACATCATAATGATCAAGATATACAAAAAGCCATAAAAAAACTACCATCAAACAAACCAACTTTCATTGATTTATTTGCGGGATGTGGTGGCCTATCATTAGGCCTTGAGAAGGCAGGTTTTTTTCCCCTTTACGTAAATGAATTAAATAAAGATGCTTTGGAAACTTATCTTATTAATAGAGATGACCATTATCCTCATTTAAGAAGAGGTTTTTATTCCCAAGATATAAAAGAAATTGTTAAAGATAAGAAATTTTTTTCAAACCTTTTCTCCAAGCTTAAAAAAGAGTTTGGAAGGGATTTTAAAAAAGATACAGTTGATCTTGTTACTGGAGGGCCTCCATGCCAAGGTTTTTCTGGTATTGGAATAAGAAGATCTTATTCAGTTGATAAAGAGCAATTACCTTCAAATCATCTTTATCAAGATATGGCTTATTTTATTCACAAAGTACAGCCAAAAATATTTCTCTTCGAAAATGTTGAGGGTTTAATAAGATCGCGCTGGACAAAATCTGGAATTAAAGGAGAAATATTTAAAGATGTTTTAGAGACCTTTAGAAATCTCAAAGGGTATGAAGTTAAATCAAAACTTGTATATGCAAAGGATTATGGAGTCCCTCAAAATCGTCCCCGTATATTAATAATCGGGATAAAAAGAAAACTTCTAAATAAGAAGAATATTTCTCAAGACGCACTTGAGGGAGGCTTTCTACCAAATCCTACGAATGATTACCCAAACTTAGAAGATGTTTTATCAGATTTAATTGATCAATCTTATGAGAATGGTGGAAGTACAGATACTTATCTTTCTGAGCCTAAATCAAATTGGCAAAAACTTATTAGATCAAATGAATTTAGTGGTGAATCACTTAAAAAAGGAGATCAATTAAATGAACATAAATATAGTAATCACAAAGAATCCGTTATAAATAGATTTGACTACATGATTAAAAATAACGGCGCGATTCCAGATTCATATAAAACCAAGAAATTTGCACAAAGGGTACTTCCAAAAAAATGGAATGATAAAGGTCCAAATATTACTGCTTGTTCTTTAGCTGATGATTTTGTTCATTTTTCTCAGCCCAGATCATTAACAGTCAGAGAATGGGCAAGATTACAAACATTTCCTGATTGGTATTTATTTGCAGGTAAAAGGACTACTGGTGGAATAAGAAGAGCTGGGAATCCTAGAGAATCTATTTTTGATAGAGAATTACCAAAATATACTCAAATTGGAAATGCAGTTCCTGTCAAATTAGCTTATGAAATAGGAAAACACTTTCTCAGTCTCATTTAAAAAAATTTTTACTAATTAAGAAGTTTATAAATAATATAATTTAAAGTAATTATTTTTCTTGAATTTGAAAGAACAATCTGGAAACTCTAAAAATAATATCGGTTATGTTTACTTTATGACTGAAAAGGATCTCTTTGGAAATCCAAGCGGTCCCTATGTAAAAATTGGCAGAGTAAAAGGTAATGAAGAAGGCAGATCATCTATTGATCGCAGTAAAGAGCATCAAACTGGAAACCCTCGGCAAATAATTGTTCTTGATGAAGTAAAAACATCAGCATCAGATTCAACTCTAGAATCAATAGTCCATCAAAGGCTTGCTAATTTTAGAATTCATGGTGAATGGTTTATTTATGGTGATGATGGAATTAAGCCTTATGTAGATTTAACAAAAAAAATCAACAAAAATTTAGAAGCAGAATTAAATAATGAAAATCGACTTGAAAAACTTTCTGCTATCGAAGATAATGGCGAAGAAATAAATCCTTGTTCTGAATCTGAAGATATCCATCAAGATTTACTAAAAATCAAATCAATTCTTCAAAAAATAAAAATTAGAAAAGAATTAGCAAGCCTAAAACTAAAATCTATTAATGAGAAAAGCTGCCAAAATATAGAGGGAATTTGTTCTTTCGAGAAATCAAAACCAGTTGAAAAATTTGATAAGAAAAATTTTGAAAAAGATTATCCA
>CACOFO010000019.1 GCA_902626435.1 uncultured Prochlorococcus sp. | reverse complement strand
CGAATTAGTAATATTTTCGTCCGTATTTGTAACTTTTTCAGTTATTGATTTTTTTATTCCCTCAATGTTTGTTTTATTAGACTTTTCAAATATTTCTTTAATAACTTCAGTATTAGGGTCTAAATTCTCTTCCATAAAAAAATAGCAATACATCATTAATTATAAATTATAAAAACCTTTTTTTTCTATAAAAGTTATCTAGATTTCTACCAATCATTATCATCATTATCCCAGTCATCTTTTTTATCGTAATTATTTGAATAAATTTTATCCTCTCTAAAATTATTTTCTTCAGTACTTTTAACTACCCTGTAATTAACAGAAATTGTTGGTTGAGTTTCTCTAATATTTCTTTGTGGCGGCATCTCAACGTTTGATTCCAAATCTTCCTCATTATTTTGAGATATAAAATCATCTTCCTCATTTTCGAAAGTGTTTTCTCTGAAACTAGTATTAGTAATTGTGGTATTCAATAAAGAGCTTATAAATAAACCAGAAAAAAAAGAAATACTGATTAACTTACCTATACTTATTTCTTGGAGAGTCCATTTAAAATATCTAAATGATGTCTTCTGATTATTGTTTGTATATAAAAGAGTTTGAAATATTATTATTAAAAAAATAGTTAATAACAAAAGTTTTTTCTTAAAAATCATTCTTAAAAAGTTATCTTTTTTTGATATGTATTTCCATAATATATTTTTGAAAAATTAACTATGTTAATTCTAAATCAATTTGATATTTAAGAATATCTACTTTTAGAATTTTTACTTCTATTGCATCTCCAACTTTATATGAATTTTTAGATTTCCTTCCAATTAGTAAATTTTGTCTTGACCTATATTCATACCAATCATTATTAAGAGTACTTACGTGAACAAGTCCTTCTACATTTAGTTCAGGTATATCAACAAAAAAACCGTAATTTTGAACTGACAAAATAAATCCGCTATAAATATTACCTAATAATTTTTCTGCTGAAACAATGAAATTTGCTGTTTCAATTTTAGAACCATATATGGAAACTGCAGATGAAAATATATCCAATGGAAAACTTTTAATTGCAACTGTCAAAGGCGATGTTCATGATATTGGGAAAAATTTAGTTGATATCATACTTACAAATAACGGTTATGACGTAATAAATCTTGGAATAAAGCAAGATGTTTCCGCAATTATAGATGCACAAAAGAAGCACAATGCAGATTGTATTGCTATGAGCGGATTACTTGTAAAGTCAACTGCATTTATGAAAGATAATTTAGAGGCTTTTAACAATGAAGATATTAGTGTCCCTGTCATATTAGGAGGAGCAGCCTTAACGCCAAAATTTGTAAATGAAGACTGCAGCAAAATATATAAAGGAAAAATATTGTATGGAAAAGATGCATTCACTGATCTAAAATTCATGAATGAATATATGGATAATAAAAAAAAGGGAAATTGGTCAAATACAAAGGGATTTATTAAAAATGAAGGTATAAATATTAATTTAGCCTCATCAAAAACCAATTCTAAATCTGTTAATAAATCAATATCCATAAGCTCCGATATTTCCAAATTAAATTTAAAAGAAAATTCTATAAGATCTAAATTTATAATTGAAGAGGAACCAATTCAAGCTCCTTTTTTGGGAACGAAAGTCTTATACGATGTTGATATAGATTTAAATAAGTTAATTTTTTATTTAGATAAAAAAGCTTTATTTAGCGGACAATGGCAAATAAAAAAAGGAAAGAACCAAACCGTAGATGAATACGATAACTATTTGGATTCCTATGCCCAACCATTGTTAGATAAATGGTTAGAGTCAATTGTAGAAAAAAAACTTATTGCACCCAAAGCAGTTTATGGATATTTCAGATGTGGTAGAAAAGATAATAGTATTTTTTTATTTGATGATAAATCATTAAATAAAATTTCCCAATTTGATTTTCCAAGACAAAAATCTGGGAATAATCTTTGCATAGCTGATTTCTATTGTGATTTAAAAAATGATAACCCAATAGATATATTTCCTATGCAGGCAGTAACAATGGGTGATATTGCTAGTGAATATTCTCAAAAATTATTTAAAGAAGATAAATATAGTGATTATTTATTATTCCATGGACTTACAGTCCAATTAGCAGAAGCTCTTGCTGAGTATGTCCATGCATTAATTCGTATTGAATGTGGGTTTAGTGCTGAAGAACCAGATAAAAATAGAGAAATCCTATCCCAAAAATATAGAGGAGCTAGATATTCTTTTGGATATCCTGCATGTCCAAAAGTTTCTGATTCAAACATACAACTATCATTATTGGATGCAAAAAGAATTAACTTGACCATGGATGAATCTGAACAACTTCATCCAGAACAAAGTACTACAGCTATCATTTCACTACACTCAAAAGCTAAATATTTTAGCGCTTAAGCTAAATCATTAGTTGTTTTCTAGATATTCAATTATTTCCTCCTTAAGTTCTTCCATCGTTTCATTATCACTCAGATCAATTCCCTCACCTGCTGCGTCCTGTGTTAATTCAAGGTAGTATGAAGCACCATCACTAGATAAAAATTCTAATGCAGAAGTTTCTTCACTATTATTAAAAGCATCATAAAGAGCTTTAAATGCTATGTTTTCAGTAAAGTCCCAATCCATAATGAAAAAAACCTTATTAGAATTATTACCTCCTTACCCCCCATACTCGTCAACCTTTTTTTAAGAAATGTTGGTGTTTTATTATTATTTAAAAAAAAACAAAACTCTATGACAATAAATAATCAAGTTCAATTGAATGTCTTAGGTGAAAAAATTAAAGTTTGTAGTTGTGCGCCTATGACAGGTTGGTTCAGAGATGGATTTTGCAACTATGACAAAAATGATGGAGGGAATCATTCTATATGTTGTGTAATGGATGATAATTTCCTTAAATATAGTAAATCCCAAGGTAATGATTTACTAACTCCCATGCCTATTTATTCTTTCCCAGGACTTAAGGATGGTGATCATTGGTGTATTTGTCTTGATAGGTGGAAGCAAGCGTTATTAGACGGACTTGCACCAAAAGTTATACTAGAATCAACTAATATTGTAGTCTTAGAATCAGTACCTCTAGAAAAATTGAAAGAATATCAATTTAATAAAAAGTAATTACAAATTTTTTTTTTTTTTTAGAATGATTATGAAAATTTTTTTTAAATGAGTTTAGAAATATATTGGAAAAAAGCACTAGAACAAACTCGATTATCAATTGATGATGAATCATTATATCCTCTTAAGACAGACATAATAACAAGCGATATATATGATAAAGATGACTTCATAATTAGGAAGATCGATACTTCCAAATTTATAAAAAAAAAAATTTATGGTCCCAAGCAGAATCCATTTTGTCCATGGGAAAAGATACTAGAAATAGATAAAATTGGTAATAATCATCAATTAATATTGAATAAGTACCCTGTACAAAAAGGACATATCTTATTGATTACAAATAATTGGAAACCTCAAAATGGATGGTTAGATATTAATGATTGGAAAGCGATCCAAAAAGTTAATAAAGATACTAGTGGATTATGGTTTTTCAATAGTTCTCCAATTGCTGGAGCAAGTCAACCACATAGGCATTTTCAACTTCTGCGTAGATCTAAACATGAAATATCATGCCCAAGAGAAAAGTGGTTTTTAGAAATGAACTTAGATCAAGATATAAATAGTAAGCTTAAAAAAAATATAATTGTATCCAAATTTAGTTTTTTAGAAAATTCAGTATCTGTTTTTGAATTGTATTTGGAATTATGTAATAAATTAGGACTCGGGGATCCTGGTAATGATAAGAAACCGATATACCCTTATAATATTTTATTAACTAATAAATGGATTGCTATAATAAAAAGAAAAAATGATCATATACATGGTTTTAGTATTAATGGTTTAGGGTTCGCAGGATATATATTAGTAACTGAAAAATCAAATATTGATTATTTAAGAAAATTTGGCCCTGAAAAACTTTTAGAAAGTTTTGTTTAAATACTAGTTAGTAACTTCAAGGTCATCCCTGCTTATTTGGGTTTCTAAAACTTCAATAGAAGCTGTTACAGAAGCAATTTTACGTTCAAGTGAATCTTTAATATAATTAAGCATTTCTAGCTTCTTATGTTGATAAAAACTCTTTTTTTCCTTAGGAGACTTGAAATAACAATCAAACATTTTTATTTTTATTATAAAAAGATTATTTATCGACTTGTGGCATGAAAATAAGTTCATTTTAATTTAAAAACATTATTTATCGACTTGTGGCATGAAAATAAGTTCATTTTAATTTAAAAACAATATTCCATATGGACTTTCTTTTTTTTTTGAATAAAATTAAATAAATTCCTTAATAGTAAAGAAAAATATTATTGAATATACCTGAAAATTCAAATACAAAAAGAATCTCAATTGATTTACCTGAGGAACTAATTTCTAGGTTTGATCAATTACGAAAAGAGTGGGGATTTAGAGCAAGAGGACCTGTGATAGAAAAGTTACTCACAGAACTTCTTCAAGAAGATGATTTCCTACCTAAGAATCAACAGCAAGAAATAGACTTTAGAGAAAATAAGAATAATAATAAAAATTTAAATATTGATGAAAATACTGCATTAGTATTAATTAAATCAGACATTAAAAAAGAAGTTAATAAAATATCATTAAAAAAAATAGTTTCAAATAACGATCAATATAAGGAAAAAGCTAACTTAAATATAAGCCTTCCCAATTTTGTTGAAAAAAAAGTAAAGAATTTAAGAAGAAGTATTAATAGTGAAAAATTAAGGGAAAATATTAACGATATTCAAATTAATACAATTAAAGAAAATGAATTAACAAAATGTCGAATAGCTTTAATTAGTCATTGGAAAACCTTATATGGAACTATTCCTAACGATCACATAATAGAAGCTTCGATGGATTGGTTTGGAAGGGATATATGGCCAAATCTAGATGGAACAGAAAATCTACCCTTTACTTGGAGTGCAGCCAATAAATTTATGTCTGAATTATGTCCATTTTGGAAAAAGAAAAATCCATCCCTTGAAATAGTTTTATTAATGATTGGCGTTTTAGAAGATCCTTTCGCTACATCTGATTTAATTAATAGGGTACCAACACTAGTGAGGAGGTTTGTAAGTAGATTTAAACGTAATAACAGATCAAATTCATTTGTAACTTTGGACTCAACAATGACTGTTCATGGAGCACTTAAATTATTGAATTTGCCAACATCTGCGGGATCAGCTCATACATTACGAAAAATTAAGGAAGCTTATAAATCAATAGCCCTAGAGACGCATCCAGATTCTGGAGGATCAACTGATCAAATGAGAAAATTAAATGAAGCCTATCAATTACTAAAAAATCTATATAGAAGATAGTATTCTTATTCTCATATAAGACTTGATATTAGTCTTATATAGTGTCTAATACAAGACTAATGTGAATATAGAATTCTAAGCTTTATCAATAAATTATTAATTAAAAAAAATTTATTTTGAATGATTGGAAATTAAACTAAGATTAACTAGTTAAAGGATATATAATTTATTTGTATAGAATTTCTCATATGAGACGCGCTCTTAGTCTATTATATGGTCTAATAATAGACTAATAAGATACAAAAAATTTATTAATTAGTCAATGGCCAAAATGTACTGAAAGTCAGTAAAAGTTTTCAAATTGATTAATAAATAAATAAATTATGTCCACCCTATGTCCAGCGAAAAAAAGATATCTATAAAGCATTGCCATGAAGGGCTTTTATGGCTATCAGTACTGCCTTAAAGACAGTACTACTTGGATTGGAGCCTTTGCATAGCTGTTTTCTTACCAATACTGGGGACATCGCTCAATCCGTTTGCATCAAACCAGGGAGCACTAGCCCAATCAAATCCTTCACCAAAAGTGTTATCAGGTGCCGTTATGTACCAATGGCATGAAGCATCAGGAACATCAACCGAACATTTTGACCAATCGTCTGACCACTGAGGAACTTGTACCCATAGTACTGAAGATAACAATATAGAAAGTAAATTGATCATGGAATATATAATACAACATTAATTGGTTTTATAGGATTATTAATTGTCTTATATAAGAATAATAACTAGACTATTTACTAGTCTCATATAAGATTAACGGTACTGTTAATTTCTCAATTTAGTATTAAAACATTTTTCAACTTTAGAAATGATATTTGAATGTATTGAAGTAATATCTGAGTCAAGTAATGTTTTATCTTTATCTCTATAAGATAATCTAAATGTATAACTTATATAATCATTTCCAAGTTTAATATCTTCGAAAACATCAATTAAATATACATCCTCTAGGAGATTTTTTTCCGATTTTCTTATCTGCGATATTATTTCGCTAATTAAAAATTTCTTACTGAAAACAAAATTTATATCTCTTTCAATTTTTGGAACAATTGGGTATTGTTTAAATTTTGGAATCCATTTATTTTTTCTTGTACTTGCTTCCAAGAGCTTAGCAACATTTACGCTAAATAAAAATACTTTTTTTAATGACTTCTTTTCTAAAAGAAGTTTGGGATGAATTTCACCAAAATAACCTGCATCTTTCCCTTCAATAATTAATTTCGCTGTTCTTCCTGGATGAAGAAAATCTATTGAATCGGTAGTTTTATCATCAATTTTTATATTTAAACATGATAACGCTTCCTTTAACTTTCCTCTTGCCTGATAGTAATTAAGATCATTATTCTTACCCGAATTTACCCATTTCCCAAATTTTCTGTTGCCAAAAATTGCACCATTTAGTATTTCTTCTTGAATGATCTCAGTATTCTTATGAAAAACATTTCCAATTTCAAATATAAAACAACTTGTTTGTCCAGCTTTTATATTACGATTAATAATCTCCAAATGTCCTTTCCAGATATTATCTCTAAGGCAGCTAGTTTCTGATAACAAAGGATTAGAAATCTTTATAAGTGTTTCTTTATTTTCTGGCACTAGAGAGTAGCTAAGTACCTCATTAAAACCATTTTCTATAAACCCATTTTTTATTTTTCTTAATGCCAATTGCTCTGATGACAATTTCCCTGGCTTAATTGGATTTGGAAGGTTTAAGTCGAATCTGTCATAACCTATTAATCTCCCAATTTCTTCAATTAAATCTATTTCTCTTGTTAAATCTTGTGATCTACTAGGAATTACTACTACATCCCAGCCATATTCTTTATTCATTAAATTACAACCTATGAGTGTTAATTTATCAACTATTTCAGTATCAGATAAATTTCTTTTTTCAAATTGATTATTAACAATTAATGGACCAAGAATTTTATGGATTCGATTTCTCCGTAATTTAATAAAAATATCCTCATTATTTATTAAATTCGAAGTATTGATAATTGGTGAATTAATAGAAAAATAATTTTCTAGGAGATTAATTGCCCTGGTAACTGCAACTATAGTATTTTTATAGGAAATCCCTTTTTCATATCTGCTGCTAGATTCAGTTCTTATACCAACAGCCTTGGAAGATTTTCGTATAGTGCCTGGATTAAAAACGGCTCCTTCGAGACAAATAGATGATGTAGTGTTGGTTACGGAAGTCTCTAGACCACCTATCACCCCAGCAATAGCAACCGGTTTGTCGCTACAAGTAATTACTGTGATATTTTCATTTAAGTCATATTTTTTACCATCTAAACATACAAGACTTTCGTTATTATTGGCTTTTCTTATAGAGAAGTCTTCAGGAGAAACTTCTTTTCCAATTAGGTTTGATAGTTTATTTTTATCAAACGCATGCAATGGTTGGCCTTGTTCTAAAAGAATATAGTTTGTTAAATCAACTAGAAGATTAATCGATTTTATACCTGATTTTTCTATACGGTCTTTAAGCCATTTTGGCGATAATTTATCTCCATTTAGCCCATCAATACAGCTTATTGTATAAATGCAATCTGATGTTATGGCCTCTGGGCAATATTGAATGCCCTTAAGTAAGTGGATATCATATTTATGGTTTATTTCTGGGAAATGTAATGCTGATTCTAAAAGAGCAGAAATTTCTCGCGCTATACCTAAAACCGACATTCCGTCAGGCCTATTAGCTGTAATTGCTAAATCATATATAAAATCATTTAATTGAAGCAAATCAGATCCTGGAGTGCCTAATTCATATTTTGAAGCCAGATCTTCATCAATTATCTCTATCCCTTCGCTAGAGTCCTCGAGTCCGAGTTCCTGCAGTGAACATATCATCCCTTCACTCATGACACCTCTAATTTCGCTTCTTTTAATAGTTAAATTAACTGCACTTAATTTCGCACCTACAGTAGCAACATAAACATAAATATTTGGTTTAATATTTCGCGCTCCACAGATGATTTGTAAATTCCTTGAAGTGCCAATATCGACTTTGCAAATAGAGAGTTTATCAGATCCTTCGTGTTTTAAAACAGATATAACCTTACCTAAAACGACACCATTTACATTTTTTGAACAATCTTCTAATGATTCGACCTCAAATCCACCAATAGACAATTTCTCAGAGAGATCTTCAGGAGTAGAAGTAATTTCTACTAAATCTTTCAACCAATTTTGAGAAACTTTCATATATATTGTTCAATGATGATAAAAGAAATGAGCATATCTTCAAAAAAGTTTGTTGAAGATGTACAATAGAAAATTATACAATAAAGTATTAATTAAAATGGCCAAAAAAGGGACAAGAGTTGTAGTTACCCTAGAATGTACTGAAGCTAGGACAAGCACAGACCCTAAGAGATCGAACGGTGTCTCAAGATATACTACTGAAAAGAATCGTAGAAATACAACTGAAAGATTAGAACTAAAAAAGTTTAATCCTCATTTAAACAGAATGACAATCCACAAAGAAATAAAGTAATAAAATCAAATTAAATCATGCCTAATTCAATTTTCAAAAAACAATTATCACCTATCAAACCTGGTGATCCTATTGATTATAAGGATGTAGAACTCCTAAAAAAATTCATAACTGAGAGGGGTAAAATCCTACCAAGAAGGATGACTGGTTTAACCTCAAAGCAACAAAGAGATCTTACATTAGCTGTTAAAAGAGCCCGCATTGTAGCTCTTTTACCATTTATAAATCCTGAAGGATAATACATATTGAATATAGTTGGTACTATAATTGATATCTCAAATATTTGAAAGATTTAACTAATTTAAAAACATATATTATTGACTCTGATGATCCACATGAGGTTGATGACGCTATTTCATTAGAAATAAAAGAAGGAAATATAAAAAATTTATGGATACATATTAGTAATCCATGCAAACTTTTTTTTCATGACTCTAATGTTGATTTAGAGGCGAGAAGAAGAAATAGCAGTTTATATTTAACTGATCAATATGTCCCAATGCTACCTAAGGAAATTCTTGAAAAGGCAAATCTTGCTCAAAATAAAATTTCAGAAACTATTAGTGCAGCAATAGAATTCAATGAAGATGGATCAATAAATAATTATGAAATAATTGAAGCAATAATAAAACCAAATTATCAATTAACATATGAAGATGCAAATGAAATATTAGAATTAGAACCTAAAGAAGAAATTGAATTAATTGAAATTAAAAATTTATTAGAAAAAAGTATCACATTTAGAAAAAAACAAGGAGCAATTATTTTTGATAGTCCTAATAGTAAAATTAAAATTTATAAAAATAAAGTTGTTCTTAATAAATCCGAGAAAACAATATCACAAATTATAGTTGCAGAATCAATGATATTGATGGGTCATATAACAAGTTTATTTTTAGATAAATATAATTTAGCGGCAGCATTTAGGATTCAGAAATTAAATTGTAATCCATCTGAAATACTTACTAGATATAATGATAGTGAAATTAAATATATAATATTAAAACAATATATGGGCAGAAGTTATATAACAACTAAGCCAGGAAAACATGAATCATTAGGTCTAAAAATGTATGTACAATGTACTTCCCCATTAAGAAGATATCTTGATTTAATAATACAAAGACAAGTATATAATAAAATCAATAATTACAAAAATTTAAGTATAAATGCAGTCTCTAAGATTATAGATTATTCAAAGAATAGACAAACAGAGAATAATAATATTTTCAAGAATGATAAATTTAAGTATTTAACATTATTTTTTAAGAATGAAAAAAAACAATTTTATAAAATAATATTTGTTAAGTGGATAAATCATAAAAGAAATATTGCTTTAGTTTATTTTCCAGATTATTCACTAGAAATACTTATTACTCTTTTTGCATCAATAGAAATATATAGTAATAAAATATATAAAATTAAAAATATTATAAATGATAGTAATCTTTTAGAGTTTATTTATTAATATATGATGAATAGAATAGGTTGTTATTAGTTTAGAAAATATCTGTTACTATTAATAAAAAAGCTTTATGACTTTTGTCATTACTACACCTTTATATTATGTTAATGATAAACCTCATTTAGGAAGTGTATACACAACAATAATTTGTGACTCAATAGCTAGGTATAAAAGGCTTGTAGGTGAAGATGTTATTTTTATCACAGGAGTTGATGAACATGGTTTAAAAATTCAAAGAACAGCCAATAATAAGGGTATTGAACCAAAATCACATTGTGATGAAATATCAGAAATCTTTAATATCAATTGGAAAAATTGGAATATATCCTTTGATAAATTTATAAGGACAAGCTCAAAAAATCATGAATATGTAGTTAATGAATTTTATGAAAGAGTAAAAGCATCAAATGATATCTACATGGGAGTTCAAAAAGGTTGGTATTGTGTCGGTTGCGAAGAATTTAAAGATAATCCAGAAAACTCATCAACATACAAGTGTCCCATACATCAAAAAAATCTAGAATGGAAAAATGAAGAGAATCTCTTTTTTAGACTTTCGAAATATCAAAAAGAAATTGAGAAAATAATCAGCGAACCGGCTTTTATAGAGCCAGTAGAAAGAAAGAACGAAATTATAAATTTTGTTTCTAGAGGTTTAAAGGATTTTTCAATTTCAAGAACAAATGTCTCATGGGGAATTCCTGTTCCTGGTTACGATAACCATACCTTTTATGTATGGTTTGATGCTTTACTTGGCTATGTAAGTGCCATTAGTTCTGGTACAACAGAGCATTCATTGGAAAAATCAATTAATGGAGGATGGCCAGCTGATGTTCATTTAATCGGTAAAGATATACTAAGGTTCCACGCTGTATATTGGCCTGCAATGCTCATTTCTGCTGATATGAAAGTTCCTAAAAAAGTTTTTGGACATGGGTTTCTTACAAGAGAGGGGCAAAAAATGGGTAAAAGCCTAGGAAATGTGCTTGACCCTAACTTATTGCTTTCAAAATATGGAAATGATCCTGTAAGGTGGTACCTTATTAAAGACATATCACTAGGAAATGATGGAGATTTTCAAGATAAAAGATTTGTTGACATTATCAATAATGACTTAGCTAATACAATTGGCAATTTACTAAATAGAACATCATCTATGTCTAGAAAATGGTTTGAAAATAAAGTGCCAAATAATGAAAAATTATTGAGTGAAAATAAATTAGAGAAATTTGCAAATATTGCAGTTGAAAACTATATTCATAACTTTAATACCTACAAATTAGATCTAGCAGCTAATGAAGTGCTTAACCTAGCAATTAATACAAATTTGTATTTAAATGATAAACAACCATGGATTTTAATAAAAGAGAAAGATAATTTACCTCTTGTTAAAGAAATAATTTACAACGTATTAGAAAGTACACGAATAATAGGATTATTATTACTACCTTTATTACCAGAATTATCTACAAAAATTAATGAACAACTTGGTTCCATTTACAGAGAGGAAATTACTTGGAAACAACAATTAAATTGGGGATTATTAGTAAGTAACACAAATCTTCCTAAACCCACTCCAATCATAAATAAGCTTGAGTATGAGCAACATTTATAGATTAATAATTTTCCTACCACTTTTTATGCTTGGTTGTTCCCCAAATGTAATTGATGAAAATAAAGTAATACAAAAAATAAACAGTTTAGAAATGAATATTTTCTCTAAAAAAGGAGTCAAGATATATTCTATTACCAGTCCAAAATCTAGTTATGACAAAATTGAATTAAAGTTAAGATTTGAAAAGCCTATCATAAATATTTTTAATGGGGAAGAAACTAAATATATTATTAGTTCAGAAAAATCTACATTATCAGACAATAATAAACTCCTTAAATTAATAGGGAATGTAAAATTAAAAACTCTTAAAAAAGATGACGATACGTTATCTGCTGATAATTTTATTTGGAATATAGAAGAGGCTAACTATTTATTAGTTGGTAATATAAGATTTGAAAATAAAAATATCATCTTAAATTCAGGAAAAGCCATATTGGGTTCAGATAACATAATTGAATTTTTCAATCCAGTAAAATATATATTAAAGGATGAAAATAACGATAATAAATACGAAGTAAATTCAGAAAATGCTTATTACAATTTAAATACTAAATCTGTAAGTTTTGAAGCAAAAGATAAAAGAGTTAAATCGATAATTTATTTTTAAATTTTATTTTTTGAAAAAATATTATTAATTTTTTTCGACCAGTTATTTATCCATTTCTCATCAGACTTAGTAAAACATTTAGTACTCCAGCCTCCTACTAATATAAAAGCCTTGTTATTTATAGGCACAACTAAAATAGATGGAATATCGGCACAAAAATTAAAAAATTCATCTCTTCCTGGATAAAATTTAGTGTTTGCTAATGATATTAATTTCATATCTTTTATAGATCTCAAACAAGTTTCCCCTGGTTTAAACTCATTACTTGAAGTGATTCCTCTTTTTAATATATTTACGCCATCATTATGAATTAATATTGCTGCTGCTGCTGTAGATGTTAATATCGTTTCTGAACCCCATGCAAGTTCATCAATAACTTCATCAGGAATGTTTCTATCGAAGAGAAACTTATTTTCTCCTTTTAAATCAGCCTTCTCTCCAGCTAAAGGTTCGAATTCTTTAAATAAAAAACCTATCAAAATAATAATTAATGAAGCTATTGCAGCTAATACCTGTGCTCTTTCAAGCTCAGGCGTAATTACTTCTATTGAAATGAAATTTGCTATCTGAAAAATAAAGAGTATTGTACCAATTAATATTAAAGATTTCCCATTGAATCCCATATATTAAATATCTTAATCCTATCTAAATTATTTTATTATTATATTATTTAGTACGTTTTAAAATACTCAAACATATAGTTTTTAATATATAATTAACCTAAACTTCTCAAAATGAAACTAATCATTAATAAATATTTTTTTCCTCTTATAGTTACTGGCTTAATTTTTATATTCATTCCTTCGACTACTTACGCAAAAGAAATTATTAGCATAAACAAAACTTTTGGTGTTACTCAGCAAAAGATTATAAATTACGAAAAAAGTCAGCCCTCATCTATTGATAACCCTGTAATAGATCCAAATTTCAACACTATGAGATCAAAAGATGCTGAGAGTTCAACAGCTACCTATATAGTTATTGGTTTGTTAATTGCTGCCACAATTATTCCCTTAGCAACATGGTGGTATTTCTCTAAATAAGAGAATTTATGAATGACAAAGATTTAAGTGTAAGAGAATTTTTATCTAATATTATTTTTATAACAGGAGGAACAAAGAGTGGAAAAAGTGAATTCGCAGAACACCTAGCAAAGGAAGTAAAAAACTTATCATATGTCGCCCTATCTGAAAAAAATATTGATGACAAAGAATGGCAAGAAAAAATTAATTTACATCGAAAAAGAAGGCCAAAAGATTGGAAATTAATAGAAACAACAGATCTATTAAATACATTAAGCAAAGAAGATGGTCCATTATTAATAGACTCTATTGGAGGATTTGTAATGGAAAGTATTGGAAAAGAATATAATGAATGGTCAAAAAAGATGCATTCACTTATAGGTCTTTTATTGAAAAGGAAAAGCTTAACATTTATTGTTGGAGAACAGGTAGGTTGGAGTCTTGTCTCTGAATATAAAATTGGTAATGTTTATATTGAAAGAATAGGCGAGCTTCAAAAGAGAATAACCAAAATATCCAATGATAATTGGCTGGCAATAAATGGCAGAGCAATCAAAATAGATGAAATAAGCTTAGAAATACCTAATTAAAATTGGAAGTTGCTCTTTTTGAACCTAGAATCCCACAAAATACTGGTAATATTGCCAGATCATGTGCTGCATTTAATATCCCTTTAAATCTTATCGAGCCTTTAGGTTTTAAACTAGAAGATAAATATTTAAAAAGAGCAGGATTAGACTATTGGCCTTTAGTTACTGTTAATAAGTATGGGAATTTTGATAATTTTTTAGCATCGAAAGTATCAAAAAGAATAATTTCTTTTAGTAAAAAAAATGGGATATATTTGATGGATTTTAAATTTCAGGAAAATGATATCTTGCTATTTGGGAGAGAAGATTCAGGACTGCCAGATAATATTATTGATAAAAGCGACTTTTTAATATCAATTTTTATGCCAAATTTACAAACTGGAAATAATTATCAAAAAGGTGTTAGGAGTCTAAATCTTTCCGTAGCTTGCGGTATCGCTATATATGAGGCCCATAAACAATTAAATCTTCAAAATGGTAATTAAGTACAACCAATGCCTTACAATATTCCCATGTCTCGGTAGCTCAGCTGGTTAGAGCGGCGGATTCATAGCCCGCAGGTCGCGTGTTCAAGTCACGCTCGAGACATTTCCAATACTTTAAGATTGAAGAACTTAGGTGAAACTTTTAATTAAATTAACTCAACGCAGACAATAATGTTTAATTTTCTCAGTACAGTCTTAGAACTAAAGAATTCCAAAGCAAAATATCCAGAAGCGAGCGTAATAGTTCTTGATGATAGTTTTAATACTTTTCAGCATGTCGCAAATTGTCTTCAGACAATAATTCCAGGCATGAATGAAAAAAGAGCATGGGATCTAACCATCAAAGTTGACAAGACAGGATCGGCGGAAGTATGGAGAGGTAATCTTGAACAGGCAGAACTATATCATGAGCAACTTTTCAGCAAAGGATTAACAATGGCTCCGATTGAGAAAACATAAAATAATTAAGATTGATATAAGATCTTAGGCTTTTAAATTCCAACAGTTCAAAGGTTAAAAGATTCACGGAGAATAGGGAAAATAAAGATAAATTTTTTAAATATATGTTTATTGATTCTGGAAGAACTATTGTTGTTTCAGAAAAAAAACCACCTCTTATGACAACCAGATAAGAACTTAATTTTGATATATAATTGCAAAGTTAATCACTGAAAGTTGGAGAAAAAATAAACTAGTTTAGGAATACTCTTAATAACCAATATTGTTACTAGGATTAGTTATGTAAATTATATGAATGAAATGTAATTAGCAGGTAAATTTAACGGCTTCAAAAGTAGCAAAGCCATTCCTTAGGTCACATTAAATAATTTATCTTCAAAAAAATAAAAAGAATAGTTTGTTTTAATTTTAAAAAGTCTGTCAACTACAAATTAAAAATGATGAAGAAGAAATATTAAATTTTATTGATTAAGAATTCTCAAGATATTTTTAAGTTATAGTGTATTTTTAAAGATGATAGATTTAGGATTACTTTTTTTTTTTTTTGGAAACAAAAAAATCCACGCAATAATCTTATAAATACTACTATTTAGATAAATACTTAATGAAATATCTCTTCGCAAACAAAAGATTCAAAGCTATATTTAGTATTGCAATAGTTGCCATCAGTATTGGCTTAATATCAAAAAAAGTAATTAGATATCCAGCTGGAGGATGTATGAATGGTAATCAAGAATTTACATTCAATAAAGAAATAAGGAGTTATTTTATCTAAGTCAAAATTTTCATACCTGTTCCTTAATTGTTAAATCCGGTCAAATTTGATAATTCATTTAGTGAAAGTACACCTAAAATTAACTTTCCATCTATTTCCCATGTCGGAAAACCCTTAATTTTTTTATCAATACATATTTGAGTTTGACTGTTTATGCCATCTCTTGCACATTCAACTACATTAAGTTCCTTATAAGCTTGCTTACCAAATAGTTCACTTTGATTAAGGCAATTAGGGCACCAATATGCTGAATATTAAAGATTCAATTTATTTGAGGGGCCCCTTTCTGAGAAGTTTATTAGAAATAGTTTCATAAATATTTATTATTGCTTAATCTCTAAATGTCATTGAAAAGTAATCTCAAATAAACGATAGAGGTGTGACACTTTTTATTCAAAAACATTATTATGTTGCTTCATAACTTTCTTAAAATACTTAAACTCAATAAATTCATACATCATTTTGATATCATCAGATAATACTTTTTTACTTAATGTATAGTCTTCCTCCTTAATATAGGATTTATTATTTTTATAGAATGTTTCTTTATCAAAGGAATTATTAATAAAATTCATTTCGCAGTTTTCGTTTAGATCAAAAGATTTATTTAATACTCCTCGTGACCTTAATGCTTCTTCAACTAATAAACCTGTTACTTTTGACTGACTAAATTCGTTAGCTGCACACAATTTTTCAATAATTTCATGAACTTCCTCACTTGGCAAAAAACCAATTCTTTTCCTCGCAGAGGGCATAATAAAAAAAAATTAGTGTCACACTTGCACATTATAAGTGTTGCACTATATTTGAATTAAGTCAACTTATTTTTGTTATGCATATTTTAATATTTCCTGCCGGATTTATTCTTTGGTATTTAGCTTATAAGGCAAAACCTATCATTAATGATGAAGTAACACTACATTGGGAAGAGGAAAATACAAATAAAAGAAATAAACTTTTAAATATAATAAACGAAAGCTTTTAAAACTTACTTTCAAAAGATTTTGACCATTCCTTATGCTTATTATCAAGATCTGAGATTAATTGTTTTTGATAAGTAAATTTGAGTTGATTTTCGTTTAGAGATTTTTTTGTGATAATCATTTCTTTAGAGAAAAAATCAGGAGTGTTAGAGCCACCAATTATTTTTTTGACTTCCATAATATGTAATTTAATCTATATTTTTTATATTCTTCAAAAGTCTATAGTCTTAATAATTTTATATTCTTTTTACATTTACTTAATATATGTTTTTAGCATCTTTGTAAAAAATGCTAATTTATTAAATAAAAAAGGCTATATTTATAAATATACATAATTTACTATGAATCTTAAGGAGAGAGGGATTACAGTTGGAGATTTACTAATCATATTAATAATAGTCATTACTTCTACAATATTAATTAAATCATTTGGCAAGGATAAGAAAACAACACTTAACTATAACTATAGTAATCAAGAGAAAGTATCTTATGAGAAAAATTTGTATCAAAAATTATATTGAACAACTTATAAAATTATTTGAACAACCTATAAATATAAAAAACTTTTAATTAATTCATTTAACTATTTCTTATCTATTATTTAAATTTCAATCATTAATTATTATCAAACATTGAGTTTATATATTTTAAATATTTTGATGAAATGATTTAGAACATTCCCATTTTAGATTATCTTGTAAATCATTGATATCATGTGATATTGAGACTAAATTCACCATTTGAAGAATTTGATTTTTATTTAGCCT
>CACOFO010000018.1 GCA_902626435.1 uncultured Prochlorococcus sp. | reverse complement strand
TCAGGAAAATTCATTGCTGCTCATGTAGCTCATGCAGGATTAATTGTTTTCTGGGCGGGTGCATTCACCCTTTTTGAACTTTCACGATTTGACCCAAGCGTCCCAATGGGTCATCAACCTTTAATCGTTCTTCCTCATTTAGCAACTCTTGGAATAGGGTTTGATGCTAATGGTGTTGCGATGGGAGATACTAAACCTGTTCTAGCTATAGCAATAGTTCACTTAGTTTCTTCTATGGTTTTAGCAGCCGGGGGACTTTTACATTCTTTACTTCTTCCTGGAAATCTAGAAGATTCTGATGTTGAAAGAGCTAGAAAATTCAATATTGAATGGGATAATCCAGACAAATTGACATTTATTCTTGGTCACCATCTAATTATTCTTGGTTTTGCAGTTATTGCTTTTGTTGAATGGGCAAGGGTTCATGGAATTTATGATCCAGCTATTGGTTCCGTAAGGCAGGTTGAGTATGAATTAAATTTGGCCAAAATTTGGAATCACCAAAGAGACTTTTTGACTATCGATAGTCTAGAAGAAGTTATGGGAGGACATGCTTTCCTTGCTTTCGTTGAGATTACTGGTGGTGCTTGGCATATTGCTACTAAGCAAGTTGGTGAATATACCAAATTCAAAGGTAAAGGACTTCTCTCTGCAGAAGCTGTTTTATCATGGTCATTGGCTGGAATAGGATGGATGGCTATTATTGCAGCCTTCTGGAGTGCAGCTAACACAACAGTTTATCCAACTGAATTCTTTGGTGAACCACTTCAATTGAAATTTAGTATTTCGCCTTATTGGGTAGATACTGTTGATCTTCCTGATGGTGAGTACACTTCAAGGGCGTGGTTAGCTAATGTTCATTACTATTTCGGATTCTTCTTTATTCAGGGTCATCTATGGCACGCTTTACGCGCATTAGGCTTTGATTTCAAGAGAGTTACAAATGCTATCAGTAATATTGATAGTGCAACAGTTACTCTTAAAGATTAATTCTCAAATTTCATTACTAATATCAAAAGGCTCCTACTGCAGGAGCCTTTTTTATTTGAAAAATTTTGTTTATTAATTTAGATTTAGAATTATATGTTTTTGAAATCATTGAATATTGTTGATCTACAGAATAAAGATATTTTTTCAAATTATCTATTAATAAGTTTTTTGGGATTATTAATAATATTTTTTTTGTTGATTTTTGGGAGGAAATTTAAACTAGCTGTTAAACTTGAGAGATTTGGATTGCCGATAGCAGTTATATCTGGGATTTTAGGGATATCTATAGGTCCATTTGGAGCGATACACTTTTTACCAAAAGAAACAATCAATGTTTGGAGTAATTTTCCTACTCCTCTTTTATCTTTAGTCTTCGCAACTTTAATGATGGGAAGACCTATTCCAAATATAAATGGTTTAGTTAAACCAATTTTTAATCAATTTCTACTAGCTCTTTCCCTAGGTTTTGGACAATTTTTTGTTGGCGGTCTAGTTGTTAAATATTTTTTGCCTACATCTATGGATGCAAATCCTCTTATGGGATGTTTAATAGAGGTAGGCTTTGAGGGTGGACATGGAGCTGCAGCAATAATCGGCGAAAGCTTTAATAAACTAGGTTTCCCAAATGGTTTAGATCTTGGTTTGGCTATGGCAACAATGGGTCTATTGTCATCTTCAATATTGGGGAGCATATTTATTTTTCTCGGGAGAACTTTAGGACTCTCAGATACTGAGGAAATTATTGAACAAAAAGGAAATCTAAAAGAAAAAAATGAGATGGGAATTTTTGCAGATTTAAGAATTCTTATAGTAAATCTTGGATTTTCTGGTTTGGCAATTTCTTTTGGTGTTTTGCTACTTAAATTTCTCAAGTATATTTCAAGTTCATTTGGTGAATTTTCGAAGGAAATTATTTTTTCACTACCAGTATTCCCTTTTATCCTTATTGGTTCGCTCCTTATTAGATATATTTTAGAAAAAACCAAAAATACAGAATTAATTTCAAATATTCTGCAAAGAGAGATTGGTATTTTGTCTACAGACTTATTAATTTTTACAGCTATGGCGAGTTTAGATATTGCTGTTGTTTTTGATAATTGGATACTGATTTTGATCTTTACTATTTTCGGTTTATTTTGGAATTTAATCTGCATTGCTTATTTTGCATACTTTATTTTTGATGATTATTGGTTTGAAAAAAGTTTGATAGAGTTTGGAAATTCTACAGGGGTAGTAGCTTCTGGGTTACTTCTTTTAAGACTTGCAGACCCTAAAAATATTTCCAAGACTTTACCAATTTTTACATCAAAACAGCTATTCGCTCAGTTGATTCTCTCAGGAGGACTATTCACAGTTCTGGCACCATTAATGATTTCTAAAATTGGTTTAGATTATTGGACAGAAATTTGTGCCCTAATTACATTTACAATTCTCTTTATTTCATTGATTATTAATAAAGTAGAGATGAAAAAGTTTCAATAATAACCCTAGAATGGTTTTAGGTTAAGATTTATTTTGATGTCATTTTCTCCCTACGATATTCCACCTCAAGAAAATAAAGGAAAGTGGTTTAGGAGTCACTTACTTGGAAGGGAAATCGAACTTGGTGAATTGTATAGTCTTGGATCAAATGATTTAGATTTGCTTATGGCGGAGACTGCAGAAATCAGAAGTGATCTTGATTTTAAGGAAAAAAATATAGGAAAATTTAGGACAGCAGGATATTTTTTGGAGTTGGCAAGAATAATTGAGAAAAGGAAGCTATTAGAAAGTTAATTAGAGGGAAAAAATTTCTTTCTAGAGTATGGTTCCCATAATTCGTATTTATACATTAATGATTTAAATTTTTTATTTTTCTCAAATGAATCTAACCAGTTTTTTATTGAGGAATCCAAATAATTTGTTTTTTTTTGACTTTCACAAGCGATTCTAAATTGTCTTACAAAAGGCCAAATAGACCAATCAGCAATTGTGGGGTTGTCTCCAAAAAAGTATTTGTTTTCTGAAAGAATTTCGTCCCATCTTTTGATAAATTTAATCGCATTCTTGAAATGAAATTCTTTATTATTGTTTTGATATCTTGTTGAATATTTAAATCGATCTAAATGATATTTGAATTCATTATCATTTTCATTAATTATTTCAAAAATATCTTCCTTTTTGTTATCAGGAAAATAAATTAACTTATTTCCCCCCTTTTTTGATTCTGATAATGCCCATAGGATGATTTCAAGGCTTTCTTCAATAACTTCACTGTTTTTTTTAATAAGTATTGGAACCGTTTTTGTCTTTGATTTATTTAGAAAATCTAGAGGTTTATTTTTTAAATCAATTTCTCTTATCTCTACTTTGATTTCACAAATTAATAGGGCCCATCTAACACGAATTGCATATGGACATCTTCGAAATGAATATAAAATATCGTTTTTCATTTTGTAAAAACTTTCAATTTACTCAATTCTTTTAGTATTATTTAAATAGGATTAGCATTAATTTTACAACGCAAATGTCGGGATATGTTTACCTTATTAGAGTGGGAGACCTTTATAGAATTGGGAAAACGGATAATCTTGAAAAGAAAATTAAAAAATTAAAACCTGATGAATTATTAACTTCAATTATTACAAAGGAGCCAGAAACTCTTGAAGCAAGATTACTAAGAAAATATAAGTCACAACGAATTCCTGAAACTGGTTATTTAAAGCTTTCTAAAAGACAAATTAGAGAATGTAAAAAGCAATTTGAATTAAAGGGTAGCTTACCTCACACTTTAGATGCTGAAGTTTCCATAACTCTATTTGCATCTTTTTTATTGTTTTCATTAGGTTCCTTTATTTTTAATTATTTAAATTTTGGATTTGTAAAATCTATATCTTATTCTTTCGGAATAGCTTCTCTACCAATGGTTATATTATTTATTACTGGTAGTTTTGGAGGATACTTTTCTGAAGATTTATCTCTTTTTTCATTGTTAACTAATCGAATAAAAGGTTTACTTATTGCAATTGCAATGCTTTCAATGGCTTTCTTAATTTTTAATTTAGGTTAAATTTCATAGTTACAATTTAAGGCAATTTCAAATGGAACTGATTGAGTAGGCAACTTAAGAATAGTTGAGCATATTTCAGCAATATCTTCAGGTTGTGTCATGCTTGATTTGTCTAAGGAAGAGATATTTTGGGCCATTTTTGTATTAACCCAGCTTGGGCAAATTGCTGAAACCCTTATATTTTTGTCCCAACCTTTATTTTTCATCGTTTGACATAATCCCATCAAAGCAAACTTTGAAGCAGAATAAGCGGCTAAATCACCTTTAGATCTTTTCCCACTCATCGAAACTAAAACAATAATTCTTCCTCTCCCAGAAGTACATAAATGTTCCCAAGAAAGCCTACATAATTGCCAAATTGCCAAGAAATTGATATTTAATGTATTTAAAATATCTTCTTCATCACCATCTTTGTATAAGAAAGGAACTTTCGATAATACTCCAGAACAATTTATTAATGAATCAAATCCTCCAAATTCATATAGGGTATTCTTTATCCAATTTTCGGCTGTAATTTTTTTTAAAGCATCATAGTGGTTGATTATAATTTTCCCTTCTGGCCATTTTTTTGGATCAATAGCGCTTCCTTGTAATGATTCTAAATCTCTTATGCCAACGCTAATTCTATTGCCTTCTTTTAATTCTTTATGTGCAATATTTAGTCCAATACCTCTACTGGCTCCACTTATTAATATGGTTCTCATTTTTAACTATATGTTTGGAAATATTATCCTAAGTAACATTTTAAATTCTCTACCATGCATAACCATGAGACCTTTTTTTACACTCCATGGAGCCTTTATAAACATTACGCACATCGCATATACAATCTCTTTTAAAGAAAGAGTATCAGTTAGAAAACCATACCATTGATTTTTAGGTAGTTGGAAAAAACTGCCAAAAAATTCTCTCAATAGTTTCTCGTCAAATCTCATGAGTTTTTCTAATCCAAATTGGTAAAGTGATTTCTTCCTAATTAATTCTTTTGACCATAAAGTTTCCCAACCTCTTCTAGCAATATGATAGGTACTTAGATTTTTGTTTTTAATTGCTTCTGAGACTGCCTTGGCGACAAGTGGGGCTCTTCTTAAAACATTACCAATTAAATATCCAGATGCAGGATGTACCATTGAAGCAGCACCACCATATCCAAGTATTTGTTGTTTGAAATCTGGGATTGGCATATTCATTGGGAGAAATAAGCCAAGCTCTTCGTGCTGCATGCTTGTGATTGATATATTTCGATAAGAAAGCCTCTTCTCTAGTCTTTCTTTTAAATTTTCCATTGTTAGAGGATTTACTAAACCAAGAGATGTCTCTTCAAGAAAATATTTCCCATCCCCCATATCCATGGCATAAAGAAAAGTTGGCGGTTCTTTTTTTTGCTCATCATTAAGATGGTCATTTCTATAGTCCATTAATACAAACTGTCCTTTCTTTAGTGGAGGTTTACTAAAATTACCTACTATCCCATAACAAGTTTGGACTGCTAGGGGACCACATGATTTTAATTTAAGAAAAACAGGATCATAGCCTGTTGCATCTACTACTAATCTTGCAGAGTAAGTCTTGCCATCTTTTGTAGTTACTGTACTTTTGTACTTTTCAAAATGTATTTTGTTTGCAAAGCCTTGATGCCATTTAATAAAAGACTTATTGCATTCATTAAACCAATAATTGTGTAGTTTCTTCTTATCAAATAGTCCATAATCTAGTGAATGTTCCGTGGCTTTATTCTCGTCGTCCTGCTCTTCTAAAGCGCCATGCCCAAAAAAACTTACAGTATTCTTCCATCTATATTCAAGTAAATCCTGAAGCCCGAGTTGATCAACTTCTTTCCCCCAAATGCCATATGTATTTGGCCAAGGTTCATCTGGTCCATTTGGAGAAAGCACTTCAACATCTAATTTTTCCTTCCCTAAAGCAGAGGCAATAGCCATACCTGCAGGCCCTGCACCCAAAACAAGAACATCTGGCATATTTTCTTTTGACATTAAATATAAATCTTATGATTAAAGAAATTTATGGAACAAATTATTATTTCTGCGTCTAGAATTATATTTTTCATCCAATACTTGTAATAAGAGTAGATTAATAATAATCAAATTACTCAAATACTAGTGACTAAGTTTTCAGTGTTTTAACAATAATTTATAAGATTACAAAATAAAAAAAAAATTATTTATTTTTTTATCATAAAAAAAATATAGGAATTTTAATGATTAAAAATAAAAATATTTTAATTACTGGAGGTAATTCAGGAATAGGGTTTTTTGCCATTATTAATTTACTGAAGACGAAAAATATTTTATATGTTGTAATAAAAAACGAATTTAGAAAGAATGAATTTCTAAAAAAACTTGAGAAATATTTTGATAAAAATTACCTTAGTAAATTTTTAAATATTATTGAAAATTGTGATCTTTCAGATCTAGAGAATATTAAAAAAATTAAAGATTACTTTATTAGTAAAAAAATTTTTTTAGATGTTGTCGTTTTAAATGCAGGATTACAATATACAGGCTCTTTTTACCCTAAAGTATCAAAACAAGGCATAGAACTAACTTTTGCCGTAAATCATCTTTCACATTTTTACTTGGTAAATATCCTAAAAGATTTTATTAAAGATAAAGAAGAATCTAGAATCATTATTACATCATCAGATGTTCACGACCCCAAAAGTTCAGGTGGCAATATAGGAAAGAAAGCGGGACTTAATAACCTAGTTGATTTTAGAAAAAAAGTAACTGGGCAATTCTTAAATTTTAATGCTGATGAAGCTTATAAAAATAGTAAGTTATGTAATATTTTGTTTGCTAAAGAACTTGAAAAAAAATTAAAAATGTCCTCCAGTAAAATTTCTGTAATAACTTGGGCTCCTGGTCTAGTAATACCAAATGATGATTCAGGTTTTTTTAGATACAGTAAACGTTTTAATCTCTTTGGATATTTAATTTTTTCTAAATCTGCAAAAAATATTTTAGGAATTTCTGAAAGTATAGAAAATGCTGGAAAGATTCTTTCTAACATTGTCCTTGATTCAAATTTAAATAATATTGGTTTCATACATTTAAGTAATAAACTTATATCTTTTAAAAAACATAAATTAGTTGAAAGTAATATTAGTGATGAAGCAAATAGCGCTGAGTTGGCTTCAAAACTCTGGATTTTAAGTGAAGAAATTTGTAAATCATTTGGCTTTGTTACTTTCAATATTTAAGGTTTGTGTTGGGAATGCAAACTCAATATTATTAACTGCGAATTCCTCAATTATTTTCAAATTTATAGATTGTTGAGCTTCCATCGCAGCAAGATAATTATTTGTTGGTATGTAATAAACAAGTTCGAAATTAAGACTGAAGTCGCCAAAATCTGTGAAATGACATCTATCAAAAGATGCATCTTTTGTCTCTTCAACTATTTTTTTTATTATTTTTGGAATCAATTTCATAAGTTTTGGAGAGGTTTCATAAACAACTCCTAATTTATGTACTAACCTTCTTTTTTCCATTTGTGCGTAATTAGAAATTATTCCATTTGTAAGGGCGCTGTTGCTCATTACTATTACTTCTCCATTGATACTTCTTATTCTTGAGGATCTTACTCCGACCCTTTCAACCATTCCAAGGACGCCATCAGATTTTATAAACTCACCTTTTTGAAAAGGTTTATCAAGTAAAATTGTTATGTATTCAAAAAACTCCTGAACTGGATCTTTCAAGGCTAATCCTGCTCCAATACCCCCTGCACTAAGTAGAGCCCAAATAGCAGTCATTTGAACACCTATATTTTGTAAGAAAAAAATTGACCCAATAGTCCATGTTAATGCTTTTATCAAAGGAGTTAGTGAAGATATCATTGAACTGATTGAGGAATCATTAATTTTTGATGTAGATTCTGTTAAGGATCTGATTAAAATTTTGTTTAGAGATTTAATAATTATTATCAATATAAAAAATTTCAGAATATTCAATAAGACAGAGATAAAAGTTATTTCATCAGCAAAAAAATAGTCTATTGAAAAATAAAATGAGAGCAGAAAACCTATAGGTTTTATAATTCCAGAGATAACTTCAAAAATAAAATCATCGAAATTTGTTGTTGTCCTTTTGGAAATTTTTTTAAAAAATATTTTTGAAAGTTTAGAAATTATTATCGACAATAAAATACCAATAAAAAAAATAGATATTCCCAGAACGAAGTTTTCAGTAACTAATTTCATATTTAAATAAACCCTAGAAATTTATCTCTACTGAAATTTTAAATTATCTCTTAACAACAAACCAGTCTTAATTTTTTTTAACTCATTATTATATTTCTTATTTCTTTAAATTCTTTTCTATCAGCAGTTTTGCATAATTCAAAAATAATAGATTCTGTAGTGGTTAAGATTGCCCCACTTTGTATCATTCTCTGTAAGGCTATCTCATGATCCTTTCTATTTCGACTGCTCATGGCGTCTGATACGATAATAACTTCAAATCCTTTGTGTAAACAATCTAATACTGTTTGTTGAATACAAATATGAGTTTCTATACCGCAAACTATTAAATTTGTTATTTTCTTATTTTTAATTTCTTTTAAAAATTCTTCTATATTAGCTAGACTAAACGCCATCTTTTCAATTTTTTTAAATCTAGCTTTGGGTAACAATTCAGGGATCGTTTCTCCAAGCTTAAGTGGGTTCTGCTCGGATATAAATATGTTTTCTTCTAAAATTTGGTAAGCTTCAATTAGCTTTTTGATGTTTTTGATTATTGAATCCTTATTAAAAATTGCTCTTATTATTTTTTCCTGAATATCAATAATTAGCAAAGCATTTACTTTTGAGGATAGCTTATTAGAAGAGTTTTCATGGTTCTTCATCATTTCTATATAAAGTTATATTCAACATAATATTTTGAAGAACTTTAGTAAACATTTTAAATCAAAAAGTTGTTTTACTCTCATCTAGGGTTATTATTGAGAATAGCCATAGGTTAATTGTTGTCATTATCCTCGCAGTACAATGTCATTACATCTCCTCTTGGTGATGGTTTACATAAAGATGGGAAGAGATTAACTTCTCAGAGATTAAAAGTTCTTAATTTATTTGAAAATATTGGTTTTGGAAAGCATCTTAGTGCTGAAGAAGTTCATGAAAAGTTAGTTAAATCAAGTTCTAAAGTTTCGCTCGCAACAATTTATAGAACTTTAAAGCTTTTAGTACAAATGGGTTTACTTCATGAATTAGAACTCAGTGAGGGTGGACACAGATATGAATTGCTTAGTAACGACACAGCTGACCATCATCATTTGATTTGTATTAGGTGTGGAAGAACAGAAGAATTTGAAAATGACGAAGTTTTAGAAGCAGGCAAAGTTGCAGCAAAAGTTAATGGTTTTAAATTAATTGAATCCTCTTTAAATGTAAGAGCTATTTGTCCTAATTGCATTTAGCAGCTTTCAACTTAAAGTACCTCCGCAACTTGATCCTGCACCTGCAGTGCAAGCAAAACAATGTTCTTTTACAGCTACTCCGTAGTTAAAAGTAAATGATTCATCTAATAGATCAAAGAGTGTTTTAGGTCCTTTATTTTCTCGGAAATTTATCTGTTGGTTAAAGTCACAATCATAAATTTCTCCTAGCCAATTTACACTGATAGTCCTTTTACACATAAGGTTTTCTAAATTTTTTTCATTAAAATTTTCTTTTAGTAATTTGTAATAAGTATTTAGTTTACCTACTCTTCTAAGAGATTCTTCATATCTATTAATTGGCATATTAGTTATTGTGTACAAGCTATTAAAAACGATATTATATTTTTCGAATAGTATTTTTTTATAATCCTTCTCCAATATTTCCTGAGAAGGAGGAAGAATTGGGCTTACCGGATTATAGACAAGATTCAACTGTAATTCATCTTCTTTCTTTCCGTAGCCTAAATCATTAAGAATTTTTATAGCTTCAATACTTTTTTCAAAAACCCCAAAACCCCTTTGGAAATCTACATTATTTTTTTCATAACATGGTAGTGAAGCAGTAACTATCACTTTATTGTTTGCAAGAAATTGAGGAAGATCTTCGTAACCTTTTTCAAAGAAAATTGTCAAATTGCACCTATCTATAATATTAACTCGTTTTGTACTCAAACTGGTTATTAGGTTTTTAAACTCTGGGTGTAGTTCTGGTGCGCCACCTGTAATATCTAAAGTCTTTATATTATATTTTTCAATTATTTTTGGAATAAGAGATATTATTTCATCTGACATCTTTTCAGTCCTTAGGGGACTTGAATTGACATGACAATGCTTACAAGCCTGATTGCATTTATAACCTATATTAATTTGCAATGTTTCTATAGGTTCTTTGTATATTGAAGGGAATTTTTCTTTCATAAATCTATTATTTATAAATTGTCATTCGAAAATTAAAAAGTCAACTATTTTTTTTAAATTTTGATCTCTTATTAGCAAGTTCAATGAACCAATTGATATATTCTTTGGGACCATTTTTAAAAACTATATCAAACTTTAAGTTGTCATAAATATCACTGATCCCTATTAAACCAGTTTTTTTTGTAGAAGGTCTTTCAACTTCACCAGAACTACTATCCACAAAAATTATTTTATTATTAATTCCAAATTCATCACCTAATATTTGTATAAATTCTAGAAAAGACCTATCACTTCCTCCTCTTAAATAACTTTTATCATCATTATTTTTTTTTGATGTAATTGTGTCCCCGACTCCCACTATTAAGGGCATATCTCTTTTGTGAATAGATCTTTTGCATAAATCAATTTTTTCTCTGACAGATTTTGGGGAATTTTTAAAATTAAAATTCCTTCCAAAAGGAGCTTTGCCAGTTTTAATCTCAATAAATTTATTTAAAAGAAATAAAACTCCAGAATCTTTAACTGCTCCTTTGATAAGTAATTGTATATCTGTTGATCCAATATCATCTTTAGAAGAAAGTTTAATTGTTTCTCTACCATTTTTATTACCTAAATTTGGTGAAATATGAAGGAAAAATGAGTTTTTGAGGCCTTCGGATTCTGCTTTTAGGATAATTTCATTCATCATTTTTTCAAAACTACTTTGAATAAGCTTTCTTTTATCTGAATCTTTGTGTACTAAATCAAATAGACTATTGAAATTAATCGTTGGCGAGAAGCGTGTTTCACAAATTGATTTTAATGCGTGAAAATTAATATCCTCTTGGCTTAGTTCAGGGAAAATATTCCTAACTATAAAATTAAATTTTGGTCTTATTAAGCTAGGTACTGTAGATAAAAAATTTAGTTCTTTTTCTGAGACTCCTTCAAAACTAATTTCACCATTGTTGTCTTGATACTCTACTCCACAGGCAGCTAAACCTCTTAAATATAGTTTTTTATTTTTAGGCTCAGTAGTGCTTCTTAAACTCCTCTCTATTATCCTGTTAACCCCCCTTGACCCTTCATGTTCACCGCATGTTAATACAAAGAATTCCTCGGCAAATTCTTTTACTGCATAGATATATTTTGATTCTAATTGTCTAGTCATTGGATCTTTAACTAAAGGAATACAAACTCCGTCAATGTCTTGAATAAATAAGATATTTTCAGAAGAAATTAATTGTTTTTGTATCTTTAAATTACTTACCATATATTCCATATTTATAAATATTGTTTTTTTAATTTAATTTCCATTTTTAAATAAATTATAAATTAAAAAATTCAATATTTTCAATAAATAATTTGCTATGGTCAGAAATTGCTTTAATGTAGAAAGATGTTGGTATGGTTAAGAAATTAAAAAAATTATCTAGAATTTCCAAAATGAAGAATAATTTCATAGAAAACATAAATGATGAAAAATATTTTTATTCATTGATCAAAAATATAGAGAACAGCAAAGTTGGATTCTATAGTGTTGGTTTATATCCTGCATCATTAGCATACAACTGTGCTATGCACGGAAAATCAAACAATATTCTCTTATCTCCTAGGGAAGAAAGAGATTTGTTAGGTGCTTTCTCAAATGATGTTCTTTCTGATATGGATAATGAGATTATTGAAAAGATTAAAAGAATGGGACATTCTTCTTCAGAGGGAAAAAGAAATTCTTTTGATCTAAAAGATCTCCTCATAAAATGTGAGATGGTTATTCTCGCTGCAAACAGTAATCACATACAAGATGATGTTAAACATGCTTTAGAACTCCGAAAAACTTTAAAAAGAGAAAATGTGGTTCTTGGCTGTCTCGTCGGTTCTTTTTGCATTGATAATAAAAATAAAACCCCTTTTATTCTCTGTAAAAAATATCCAAATTTAGCTTTTTTTACAGGATTTCATCGTCACGGAGCTTTGCGAAATCCTAATGATAGTTTTACTGCAAATTTCTGTCATCCTGATGCCCTAACCGCTTTAATAGGAGCTCGCATTTTGAATCAATTGTCACCGAAAATTCAAGTTTCTCCTGGAGTTCATAATATTGAATGTCAATATATAAAATCAATAAAAAATATCTCATCCATATTTGCAGGTTTTGTAAATAACTTTCATTCTGACAAACCTGGAATGCTACCTACCATTAATACGATTTTGTTAACTCAATGTTTAGATCAGGCCGCATCAGTATCATTACAAGTTAGAAAAGAAAATAAATTAGAGAATAAATATCTTTCATTAAAAGAACTTGGTTATGGTGAAGAAATAATTAGTGCAAAGGAAATAATTAATGATAAATTTTGTGAAAAGGGAGATTATACTTTTTCTCAATTAAATGCTGTTAAGGCTGATGTCTTAGGGAGTATGACTCTACCAACTGAAGGGAAACCAACGCGGAATTTTCAAGCAGGACAAGTTTTATCAGATATGCTTTTGCAACTCAAAAGATGTCCAAAAGATGTCTCAGAGTTCGTAAATTGGTGTAATAAATATTCCCTCAGTCAAGGAGGTTTAGAAGGTCTAAAATCTTTAAAATTTTGGCCAGATATTTATAAAGAATTCAAAATTAAAAATAATAATTGTTCAATGATTAATCTTATTTATTTGTGCTTTAATGCTAATTCAGAAGAAAAAAAAGAAATTTATAAGGTTTTAATTAGTTCAGAAGAAATAACTAATTTTTGCCAAGAATCAGTGAAATCTGAATTATCTTTAGAACTAAATGAAAAATTAAAAGGATATTATCTTTTCAATGATATTGAAAACCTTTATAAGAAATTGTTTATCGACAAAGAGGAAAACGAACTTAAAAAAAGTAAATATAGTAATGAAATTTCTAAAAATCCAAGTTATATAAATGTATTGAAAATTATTAATAATTATTTTAATAATTGATTATTTGTTGTAACTACAAAAAACTTAGTTTTTCATTTATTTACTAATCTTGATTGCAGGGTTAGAATTATAATGTTTTTAAAAGGTTTTTTTGAAAAAGGAATTATCTCATCGTTCTCATGAACTGAAAGCTCTTGGTTGGAATCAAGAAGATTTAACAAGATACGAAGATTTATGGGACTACAGTCAAAGATGGGGATTGATAAATTTAGAAAGAGAAGACAGACAGTTTTTAAAGAAAGCAGAAAAGTTACTCCCAAAGATTCAAAATAAAAAGATATCCGTTAAAAAAACTATTGAAGAAAAATCATATTATTTATGGTTAAATTTTTACCTTGATGAAATTAATATTTTTAGTAATTCTAATCTCCCAAAAAATAAACATGGTGTTTGGACACTCTTAATTGAAGAGGAGATAAAACTTCTTAAGGAATTACAACCAGTTATGGGCCTTCCAGATACTTTAAAAGCCAAGAATCTATTCGAGAATAGAAAACAGCTCATAAATAAGGCTTTTAGCGAATTTGATGCTAAAAACAACGATAAGGCTTTCAACTTTGATGATGTTTTAAGCAACTCTGAAAAAGATGTTGGTAAGAATTGGAAATCAATTACTGAAAAAGATCCTGAGGCTAATAAAACTTTTCCAATAATTGAATCTGCAAATGTTGAGAAACTCAGATCTGCGATAAAAGAGGATTTGAGTTTATATATGAAAGATAATTACCCCTCATTAAAATAGGATTTATAAATATTTATCTTTTTTTTGTTTTTTTTTTGGACTTTTCTAAGTTAAATAGATAATAGGATTATTTAAAAAATTTTGAGCAACCAAAAGTTCGAGACACTTCAATTACATGCAGGTCAAGTCCCTGATCCAACTACAAATTCTAGAGCAGTACCTATTTATCAAACTAGTTCCTATGTCTTTGATAATGCAGAGCATGGAGCGAATCTTTTTGGATTAAAAGAATTCGGAAATATTTATACTCGACTTATGAACCCCACCACAGATGTCTTCGAAAAAAGAATGGCAGCTTTGGAGGGGGGAATGGCAGCACTTGCAACATCCTCAGGACAAGCTGCTCAATTCTTGGCAATAGTGAACTGCATGACAGCAGGGGACAATTTTGTCTCTACATCTTTTCTATATGGTGGGACCTACAATCAATTCAAAGTACAATTTCCAAGATTAGGAATAGAAGTTAAATTTGCAGATGGTGATAGTATCGATAGTTTTAGAAATAAAATTGATGATAAAACTAAAGCAATATATGTCGAATCAATGGGAAATCCTCGGTTCAACATTCCAGATTTTGATGGACTTTCTGATTTAGCCAAGGAAAATGGAATTCCTTTAATAGTTGATAATACCCTTGGTGCTGGTGGTGCTTTAATAAGACCAATTGATTTTGGAGCCGATGTTGTTGTGGAAAGTGCAACGAAGTGGATCGGTGGTCATGGAACAAGTATCGGAGGGGTTATTGTTGATGCAGGAACTTTTGATTGGGGTAATGGGAAATTCCCACTAATGAGTGAGCCAAGCGCTGCTTATCATGGGCTCGTTCATTGGGACGCTTTTGGTTTCGGTAGTGATATTTGCAAATCATTGGGGGTACCTGATAATAGAAATATAGCTTTTGCGTTAAGAGCGAGACTTGAATGCCTGAGAGACTGGGGATCAGCTCAAAGTCCTTTTAATTCGTTTTTGTTATTGCAGGGTCTGGAAACTCTAAGTTTAAGAATAGAAAGACAAACTTCTAATGCTCTTGAATTAGCAAAATGGTTGGATTCTAACCTTAATGTAAGTAGTGTTAATTATCCCGGCTTAGAATCTGATCCATATCACTCAAGTGCCAAAAAATATACTACTGGAAGGGGAATGGGTTGCATGCTTATGTTCTCTCTTAATGGGGGTTATGAAAATGCAGTAAAATTTATAGATTCCTTAAAATTAGCGAGCCACCTTGCTAACGTAGGCGATTCAAAAACATTAGTAATTCATCCGGCTTCAACAACTCATCAGCAATTATCTGAAGAAGAACAATTATCTGCAGGTGTTACTCCCACTATGGTAAGAGTTTCTGTAGGCATTGAGCATATTGATGATATAAAAGCAGATTTCGAACAAGCACTTTCACAAATCACATAGGAAAGGAGATTTATTGGCTTTAATAATTCCTAGCAACTATCACAAGATTAGTGATGTTGAGAAAAATCATATATCTTGGATAGAACCAGAATTGGCAAAAAGACAGGATATACGTCCTCTTAGGATTGGTATTTTAAATATCATGCCTCTTGGCAAGCAGTATGAATTTAACCTACTACATCCACTTGGTTTATCTCCTCTTCAAATTGAGCCTGTTTGGATAAAGCTCAAAACTCACACTTATAAAACATGGGATCTTAATCATCTAAATAATCTATACATAACTTGGGATGAAGCAAATAATCCAGAACCATTAGATGGAATTATTATTACTGGAGCACCTATTGAGCACCTAGCCTTTGAAGAGGTTAAGTATTGGGATGAATTTGTGAAAATTGTAAATGAAGCCAGAAATTCTTGTGCGAGTACTCTTGGATTATGTTGGGCGGGCTTTGCGATGGCTTATTTGGCAGGGGTTGATAAACAAGTTTTTGATAGGAAATTATTTGGGGTATTCCCTTTAAAAAGTCTTGTTCCTGGACACCCTTTGATGGGTACACAAGATGATGAATTTATATGTCCTCAAAGTAGATTTGCGGGATTACCAGATTTGGAAATGGAGAAGGCCCAAAAAGAAGGGAAATTGAATTTGTTGGCTTATGGAGAAAACGTCGGATACACAATATTTGAATCTAATGATCAAAAACAACTTATGCATTTAGGACATCCTGAATATACGGTTCATAGAATTATTAGTGAAATTGAGAGAGATAAAGAAAAGGGAGATGTTCCTCCTCCTAAAAATTTTGATTTAAATAGTTCAAAAACCGCTTGGAGATCTCATAGAAATTTGCTTTTTCAGCAATGGCTTTGGTTTTGTTATCAACAAGTTAGTCTTAATTAACTTTTTTAATGAGCGCTTTCCATACCACCTAGTCTTTCAAATAAGTTAAGACTTTCTTTATTTAATCCTACAATTTCAACTTTAGAACCCCCATTCTGGAATTTTCTAATAATTTGCTCAAGAGCAACAACGCCACTTTGATCCCAAATATGAGCTAAAGACATATCTATTAAAATATTTTCAGGATGCTCATGAATATCAAATCCTTGTAAAAAATAAACTTTACTTACAAAAAATAATTGTCCTTGTACTTTGTAGGTAGTTAAATTATTTTCTTTAGCTCTTGAGACAGTTATAACTTTTGCGACTTTTCTGCTGAAAAGAATTGCAGCTAATGCAACTCCTGCAATAACTCCAAGTGCAAGATTATGAGGTTTTGTAAGCATTGTAACTGCAAAAGTCATAAGCATTACTGCAGTATCGCTTTTAGGTATCTTTCTAACATTTTTTAATCCATTTATATCAGCTGTACTTATTGCGATCGTTATCATAATTGCTACTAAAGCAGCCATTGGTATTGCTCCAATCCAAGACTTCAAGAGGATAATCATAATTAGTAGAGATATACCTGAGGAGAGTGTTGATAATCTAGATTTGCCACCATTTTCAGTATTCATAACAGATTGCCCAACCAAGGCACATCCTGCCATTCCACCAAATAAGGATGCCACAATATTTGCGATTCCCTGTCCTCTTGCTTCTTTATTTTTATTAGAACTTGTATCAGTTACATCGTCTAAAATGTCTTGAGTTAAAAAGGTTTCCATTAAACCCACTAGAGATATTGCAAGTGAAGTCGGTAAAATTATCCCTAATGTTTCAAGACTAAAAGGTACTTTCCCATTTTCTATTGATCCAAAGGGAAGTGAAATATTTGGTAATCCATCAGGTAATTTGCCTAAATCGCTAACTGTTGGGACATCTAGATTAAAGAATATGCTTATAAGAGTAATTACTACTATTGCGATAAGTTGAGATGGGACTACTTTTGTAATTTTTGGAAGCCCATAGATAATTACTAATCCTAGGATTACAAGAATCCAAACTGCTGGAATCTGAGAGTTAACTGGATATTGACTTACAGTTTGTTCAACTAATCCTTTTGATTCTTTAATACCTATTCCTAACTGAGGTAGTTGTGCTTGAAATATTAAAAGTGCCAGTGCATTTACAAATCCACTTAATACTCCTGTTGGCACGAATCGCATTTGGTAGGCAAGTCTTAAATATCCCCAAAGAATTTGGAATATTCCAGTTAATATTCCAGCCGCAATAAGATATGGGACTCCTAATCCAGGAGCTTGTGATTCTCCATAAGCTACAAGTCCAGTCATCAATAGAGCTGTTGAACCAGTGGCCGAAGTGATCATCCCCCTTCTTCCTCCAACAATCGCAATTGTTATGGATAAGCAAAATGCACCAAAAAGGCCAACTTTAGGATCTACTCCAGCTATACCTGAAAAAGCAATTGCTTCTGGGATCATTGCAAAAGCAACAACTAAGCCAGAGAGAAT
>CACOFO010000017.1 GCA_902626435.1 uncultured Prochlorococcus sp. | reverse complement strand
ATCAAAAAACCTTTCTTAGGGTTTATCTTAAAGAGCAAAGTTTTCCAATCCTTCTGAATTATTAAGAAAGATGTAATAGTCAATGTTGCTAAAACGAATGCAACAGGTCCTTTAGACAAAATCGCAAACCCTAAAAACAACCACGCTGAAATGCATTGATCCTTATTGTCACATGCCATTCTTCTCCAAAATAACAGCAGGCTAATCCCTAAGGTGCCAGTAAAAAGAGAATCACTGACAGCAGCTCTACTCCAAATAATTATGAATGGAGACAATGCAAAGCCTAATGATGCAATTATGGGAGTGAAGAATTGCCTATCATCCCTCTGTGGCCAACAAAACAAAGTATCTCCAATCATCAACATTAACAATAATGATCCCAAAGCTGAAGGAAGTCTTGCTGAGATTGTCCCCAAATTATCCCAAATTTCGTTTTTTGGTAATGAGTAAAAAAAACCCATTAGCCAATAAATTAGTGGGGGCTTGTCAAAACGGAGAATTCCATTGACTTTTGGAGTTAACCAATCACCAGATTTACTCATTGCGCGTCCAGCAGCCGCAAATAAAGGAGGAGTTTCATCAACTAGTCCAGTAATGCCTAAACCTAAGAAAAATATAATGATTCCACAAACCAAAACTATCAATAAGGTTATAAGCCTTTTTTTTGATTTAAGAAGAATCATTTAATATTTTTTTATTTATATTCGTGCATTACCTTATTAAGCCAGTTCACAACCTTATTAGCAAATATATCTGTGGAGGCATTCTTTTCTACCCATTCTCTACATTTACTACGCTTTATTTTTTCAATAATCTTTACATAGGAAAGCATATTTTTTTTATCATCAGGTTCAGCAAGATACCCAGTTTGCCCATGCTGAATAATTTCACTAGGTCCTCCCCTTTTATAAGCTACGACTGGCACCCCACATGCTAAAGCTTCAACAACTACGTTCCCATATGCTTCATTCCATTTCGGAGTATTTAGCAACACCCTACATTTACCAAGTTCTTTTTGTAATTCATTGGTTGATAAAAAACCCATCCAATCTATAGTTCCTTGAGGGAAAGATTGTTCTATCTTTGAGGCATAGGTCTCATCTTCCATAACTCCCCAAACTTTTAGATGTTCGCCAAGTTCATTTGCAACATAAACAGCATCTTCTAAACCTTTCTCGGGTGCTACTCTCCCAACCCATGCTAAGGGTCCTTTCACTGATTCTTGAAAAGTATAATTATCTAATTTGAAACCATTACCAATAATTATTGGTTGTTTTATAAATGGATAATCATAAGCTTGTATTTTTGAATGAAAAGCAAAATTATTTGGATATTTAGCATATACTTTTGAGATTAAATTACTAATTACTGAACTCTCAGAACCCATACTAATAATGTGTGCAATAGGTATCTCCACATTTAAAGTCATCCAAATAGGCAGCCAATCATAAGACATGTTCAACAATACATCTGATTGCTTAGCAATATCTATTGCCTTTTCAAGCATGCCCGCTAGAAGGGAATTATCTGGGATAGTTACAGGCGAATCGTAATTTTGATGCTGCCAACTAATTTGATCCTCACCTTCTACAAAATGTACTTTTGCCTTTGCATTACTTCTATGTAATTTAGAATTTCTAGGAGCTATAACATCTACCGAATGACCTAAAGAAAGCAATCCTGAAACTAAGGAGTTCAAAGTTAATTCAACTCCTCCTCCTTTGCCGCTTCCTAGAAAACCTAATGGAGTACTTATTAAGACTATGCGCATTATCTAGATTTTTTGAACCAAGAAAATAATTAAATAGTATTATCAATAAATTTATTTTCCCATAAAGTCCTTCTCTGGCTAACAAAAAATACCGAAATAAGAACAAAAACTACCCCTATCCATTGAACAATAGTGAGTCTTTCATCCAACCAAACACCTCCACTAAGAAGAGCAAATACGGGAGTTAAAAATGCAAGAGTACTAAATCCAGTTATTTCCTTATTATTAGCAAAGTAGAAAAACAAACCATAAGCTATTGCTCCTCCAAAAACACTTGCAAATGACATCAGTCCCCAATCAAATATTGACCAATCTGGAATTATTTGAAAATTTGATTGTATGCAATGCTTAATAATAAGGGGTACACTCCCTAGTACCATATGCCAGCCTGTAACTGCAACTGGATCACTTTTCGTACAGGTGAATCTAATTAAAATAGTTCCTAGTGCCATAGCTAGAGAAGCTGCAAGCATCCAAAGCTCTCCAAAATTAAAAGCCACATCAGTTATTGCCTTATCAGACATTAACCACCATTTTCCAAGGAATTCTTGCGGGACACCTAAGAATATTATTCCTCCCAAGCCAAAAAGTAAGCCTAACCATCCTATTGGATTAATTAAATTTCCAAAAATTGCCCTTGCTAATATAGCTACCAAAAGGGGCTGTGAATCAATCAATACAGATCCTAGCCCTGCTCCAGTTTTTTCAATCCCATAAGTTAAAAACAACTGAAAAAAAGTTGCGTCGACAATCGTAAAAACAAAAAACCACTTCAAATCGCACTTATAAATTTTCAGATCTCTTTTAAACAAATATGTTGTAATTAGAACAAGAATTCCTGCAGGAAGTAATCTTAAAGAAGCCACAAACTCAGGTCCAGCACTTGATACTAAGGGGGTCATAGCCGCCATTGAAGTTCCCCAAAGTGCAAAAGGGAGTATCATTAAAAACCAATTTAGGATTGAATTCATTAATTCTGCTGATAATCTTTTTAAAGTAGTTTTATGTATTTACCTTAAAAGAATGATTTGGCCTTTTAGACGAAAGTCAAAAAAAAGAATGGCTCGCATTGTAATTGATGAGCCTATTACAAGTTCGACAAGAATTTCTATCCTTAAAGCTCTTAAACAAATTGAGGATAGAGAATTTCCTGCTTTAATCGTGAGAATTGACTCGCCAGGGGGTACTGTTGGTGATAGCCAAGAAATATACTCTGCTATTAAAAGACTAAAAGATAAAGGATGTAAAGTCATTGCTAGTTTCGGAAATATATCAGCATCTGGAGGAGTTTACATTGGTGTTGCATCTGACAAAATAGTTGCGAATCCAGGAACAATCACAGGATCAATTGGTGTTATTATAAGAGGAAATAATTTATCTGAATTGTTAGATAAAATTGGTATAAAATTTGAAACTGTTAAAAGCGGTGTATTCAAAGATATACTTTCTCCAGATAAAGCTTTAAGCGAGGAAGGTAGAAAACTCCTTCAGGGTCTAATTGATGAAAGCTACAAACAATTTACTGAAGCTGTTGCTGAAGGAAGAAATTTATCCGTTGAAGAAGTAAAAAAGTTTGCCGATGGAAGAATTTTTACTGGAACTCAGGCAAAAGAGTTAGGGCTCATTGATGAAGTTGGAGATGAATTTGTTGCGAGGGAACTTGCCTCAAAAATGGTCAATATTGATCCTAAAACTCAGCCAATAACATTTGGGAAGAAAAAAAAGAAAATACTAGGACTAATTCCTGGAAGTAAAATTATTGAGAAAGTTTTTAATATTATTTTTTTTGAAATTGAATCATCTAATAAAATACTTTGGCTATATAAACCCTAAATCAATAGTTATAAAAAATGAAAGATGATTATAAGATTACATTTATTCGAGGAGCTACAACAGCATCTGGCAATTCTGTTGAGGAAATAGAGGATGCAGTAGTGGAGTTAATAGATGAATTAATCTCACGTAATAGTTTAATCAAGTCGAATTTATTGTCCATTATATTCACTGCCACAAGAGATTTGGATGCATGTTTCCCTGCTTCAATTGCGAGAAAATGTAATGGACTCAATTCTGTGGCTTTTTTAGACTGCCAACAAATGTATGTATCAGATGATATTAATCTTTGTATAAGAATAATGGCTCAAGTTTTATTGCCGCCAAATAATCTCGTAAAACATCCTTATTTAAGAGGTGCTGCCAAATTAAGGACAGATAGATGTTAACCTTAGTTAGATAAATTTCCCTTTTTAAAATTTGGGTAGCTTGAATTTATTCAAAAAAATTTTTACTTAAATGTTAAAAAACACAAAGAAACTTGCTTTAAATTTAAAAATTTTAAGTTTTTTTCTAATGCCTTCAGTTTTAGTTTCAATTCCATTCTTTAGTAAGATACAAGACGCTAAAGCAGGTTTAGAATTTCAATGGGACCAAGAATCCGGGATCAGACAATTAAAGTGGTTTCAAAAAGATAATCAAAAAAGACTTAGAAATAAGATTTATTTTTTCTTAAGGCCAAAAGATAGAACCTCTGAACTATTAAGAATAAATCTAGCCATCCCTGAAACCTTTAAAGTCAAGTTAAAAAAAGAAAAAATAAGCTTTTGTGATGTAAGAATAGGTGGTTTTGAGACTAAAACAAAATGTATAGATGATATTCCTGCTGATATTGAAATTAATACTGATGAATCAGGGTTACGATCAGTAGATATTTATCCTTATAAACCTATACCCACTAATAAAAAGAGTTATGCAATAATATTAAAAGTTTTTAATCCGAATAAATCAGGACTTTATCAATTCCATTTATATGGGCAGCCTAAAGGAAATACAGGTTTAAGTTATTTAGGATCCTCAACTATTATGATCGATTAAATGATAAATTAATTATGGGTAATTAAAAAAATGACAAAAAGAACTTTTGGCGGAACTTCAAGAAAAAGAAAACGTGTATCTGGTTTTAGAGTAAGAATGCGTTCTCATACTGGTAGAAGAGTTATCAAAAGCAGAAGGCAAAAGGGAAGAGAAAGAATAGCTGTTTAACTTAAACTATAATGGCCTTACCTAAAGATATGCGTTTAAAAGGTCATAGGGCTTTTAATTATATCCATAAAAATTCCATAAAATATCATGGAAAATTAATGACTTTTAAAGTAGCTAAATCAAATCCTGAAATCCTCCTGTCGCATAAATTGCCAAATACTTCAGACAATTTGAGGGTAGCAATTGCCGTAAGTAAAAAAGTTTCAAAAAAAGCTGTAAATAGAAATCAAATCAGAAGAATTCTTCAAGAGTGGTTGTTAACAAATATTCAAAAAATTCATAGCCACAAACCTTATTGGTTACTTGTTAACCTAAAATTTGGGAATTTCTGCAATGATAAAAATAGAATTTTGGAGGAATTTCAAAACTTAATGTACAAATCTCATCTAATCAAATGATTAACATTAATGAAACAACTTTTTACGAAGGTGGTCCCGCCAAAAGTGATTTAATAATAAACCTATTAGCAGGATTAACTATTCTTGGTTTACCATTTACCTTTGCTGCAATAGTTAGAGCATTGTGGTTAAGGTATAAAATTACAAACAAGAGAATCACAATAAATGGTGGATGGTTTGGTAAAAATAAAACACAGGTTTCATTAAGTAAAATTGAAGAAATAAGATCTATTCCAAGAGGATTTGGATCCTACGGTGATATGGTTTTGATCCTTAATGACGGATCAAAAGTTGAAATGAAATCATTACCCCTTTTCAGAGAAAAGCAAAAATTTATTGAAGAAAACATAACTAAAAAATCGCAACCCGCAAATCTTAACGAGGTAACTGGGTTTGCTACTAAATCCTAAATAAATTAATCACAAAAGACTTTTTTTCCTGTAAAATAAATGTTTAGTAAATTTACAATCTTTTTAATATCGTGATAGGGTTCATTTCAGAAAAACTACTTATCCCTATTCTAGATTTTTTCTACGGTTTAGTACCAAGTTATGGATTAGCAATTGTTGCCTTAACAGTAGTAATAAGAATTGCACTTTTTCCTTTAAGCGCAGGATCAATTAGAAGTGCAAGACGAATGAAAATTGCTCAACCAGTAATGCAAAAGAGGCAAGCGGAAATAAAATCTAAGTTCTCAGGTGATCCAAAGAAACAGCAAGAAGAATTGGGTAAATTAATGAATGAGTTTGGAAGTCCTCTTGCGGGTTGCCTCCCATTGATTGTACAAATGCCTGTTCTTTTCGCATTATTTGCAACTTTAAGAGGTTCTCCATTCGCAGACGTTCCATATAACATTAATCTCAAGGTAGTCCCTCAAGATCAGATTGCCGCTATTGATCCAAAGCCCTACAAGTCTCCAAGACACTCTATATTCATCACAGAAAAATCTCATTTTCCTGTGGTAGCAACTATACCTAATGGGACAAAATTAGGAACGGATGAATCAATAAAAATTAATTTACAAACAACAAATGGCAACAGCTATTCGGATGTTTTATCACAATACGATAACGGCTCTAAATTCCTACCTACTTGGACAGTTTCAAAGGGATCTGAAAATTTAAAAGTTTCCCAAGACGGAACAGTAACTGCCATTAAACCAGGTGACGCTACAATTGAAGCTAAAATTCCTGGTCTTGCTGCTAAAAGTGGTTTTCTTTTTATTAAAGCACTTGGGCAAGTTGGCTTTTATGTAGATGGTTCTATTAATTGGGATATTGCTGCACTGGTCGGAGCTTTTGGATTAACCCTACTTCTATCCCAAGTTTTATCCAGTCAGGGAATGCCTGCCAATCCTCAACAATCAACTGCTAACAAAATTACTCCAGTTATGATTACTGGAATGTTTCTGTTTTTTCCACTTCCAGCAGGAGTATTACTTTATATGGTTGTTGCTAATGTTTTTCAGGCATTTCAGACCTTTCTTCTCAACAAAGAGGCTCTTCCTGAGAATTTGCAGAAAATTTTGGATCAACAACTATTAGGAAAAAATGAAGTAATAACAACTACTGCTTCAACCATCTCAGAGAAAAGATTACCTTTTGAACCTAATAGTAAGAAATAGACTTAATTCTAACTAATGAATTCCTGGTGTAAAAATTTAGAATTGCTCATAAGATCAAGAACTTCATTAATCTGGATAAGGAATAAAGAGGAGGAAAGATTAGAAAATATTCTAAATTACTCATGTGAAAGATTAAATATAAAAAGATATGTTTCATGGGATTGCGTAAGCGGTATTAAAGGATTGGTAAATGAAGAAGGTAAATTTAAAAATAATCCATTAGGAGTGCTTAATTGGCTTAAAGAACAAGGTCCTGAAGTGTCAACAATATTATTAGTTAAAGATTTTCATAAATTTTATGATGATCCATCTATAAATAGAACTATCAAAGGACTATCTTCTTCGCTTAAGGAAACGAATAATAATTTAGTTATCAGTTCACATATATTTCCATCATCAGAAGAACTTGATGAATTAATGACAATTATCAACTTACCCTTGCCTGATCAGAAAGAGTTAAAAAATCTAATAAAAAAAATTGCTACAAATACCAACTCAAAACTTGATGAACAAGACTTAAACGAACTTTCTTTGGCTTCAAGCGGATTAACAGAAATAAAAGTGAAACAAGTTACAGCAAAAGCACTTGCTCAAAGAGGGAAAATAAGTAAAGAAGATATCCAAGATATTCTTGAGGAGAAAAAACAAGTAATCGCGAGAAGTGAAATATTAGAATTTTTTGAATCCAAATCAAGTCAAGATGATATTGGTGGTCTAAATGTTTTAAAAGTTTGGCTTAATCAAAGATATAGGGCCTTTTCTAAAGAAGCTAGAGACTACGGACTACCTATCCCAAAAGGGGTCTTACTAGTTGGTGCACAAGGTACTGGAAAATCACTTACGGCAAAATCAATCTCTAGGAGTTGGTCCATGCCGCTTCTTAGGTTAGATGTGGGAAGACTGTTTTCTAGCCTTGTCGGTTCAAGCGAGGCAAGAACAAGAGAAACAATATCCAGAGCTGAAGCAATGTCCCCGTGTATCCTGTGGATAGATGAAATTGATAAAGGCTTTGGTGGTGATGCTAGGAGTGATGGAGGGACAAGTCAAAGGGTTTTGGCGAGTCTGTTAACTTGGATGGCTGAAAAAGAATCAGCCGTATTTGTAATTGCCACCGCTAACTCTATAGATAAACTTCCTGCTGAACTATTAAGGAAAGGTAGGTTTGATGAAATATTTTTTCTTGATTTGCCAAATTCTGAAGAAAGATTGAGCATTCTTGATTTGCACTTAAAAAAAAGAAGGCCAAATTATAGTTTCCCTCTTTCTACTATTATTGACAGAACAGATGGATACTCAGGAGCAGAACTTGAACAAGCAGTAATAGAGGGTATGCACATTTCATTCTCTGAGAATAGAGAACTAATGGAGAAAGATTTAATAAAGGCAGTTTCTGAATTGGTTCCCTTATCCAGAACAGCTAAAGAACAAATTGATTTACTAAAAAAATGGTCATCAACGGGACGGGCTCGTTCTGCATCTTAACTAAATCTAAATTTATTAAAATATCAAATAAGTTAGGAATCATTAATTTAGTTAATTTTTCATCAAAAATCCCTAATAATGAATTTAGATTAACTATCTTTATTAAGGTATAAAAAAAAAGAGTGTTAGATCAAAAATTTATAAGAGAAAATCCAACATCTGTTGAACAAAAATTATCCTCAAGAGGAAAAGCTTATAATATTTCTCATATACATAAATTAACCCTTAAGAAAAAAGAAATTGATATAGAAATATCAATCCTCCAATCTGAGAGTAAAAAATTAAGTAAATTAATTGGTCAAGAAATTAGCAAATCTCAAAACAATAATAATCCAGAATTAAATAATCTAAAGAAAAAGGGGAATAAGTATAGATTCAAAATCTCTGAATTTGAAGAAAAAAAAAGAATATTGGATAAACAAATACATGATGAAATTTGTAATTTGCCAAATTTTCCTAGCAAAGATGCACCTTTTGGTAAAGATGAAAGTAATAATGTACAAATAAAAACTTGGGGAGAACCTTTGATAACAGAAAATGTCAAATCTCACTTGGAAATAGGCGAAAGTCTTAATCTTTTTGACTCTGAAAAATCAGCAAAAATATCAAAAAGTCGTTTTATCACGCTCATTGGGAATGGCGCAAGATTAGAGAGAGCATTAATAAACTTCATGCTGGATATGCATACTAAAAATGGGTACATAGAATTAATGCCTCCAGCTTTAGTAAATTCAGATAGTCTCAAGGGATCTGGACAACTACCTAAATTTTCTAATGAAAGTTTCAAATGTGCCAATGACGATTTATGGCTTTCTCCCACGGCCGAAGTTCCACTAACTGCTTTTCATAAAAATGAGATTGTTGATCCCAAGCATTTACCTATTAAATACGTTGCATATAGCCCATGCTTTAGGCGAGAAGCTGGAAGTTACGGGAAAGATACTAAAGGTTTAATAAGACTTCATCAATTTAATAAGGTTGAATTATATTGGTTTTGCGATCCAAGTCAATCTTTAGAAGCACATAAAAAAATTACTTCTGATGCAGAAAGTATTTTAAAAAAGCTCAATCTACCCTATCGATTAGTAGATATTTGTACTGGAGATTTGGGATTCTCTTCTAGTAGAACCTTTGATATTGAAGTTTGGCTACCCAGTAGTAAATGTTATAGAGAAATTTCAAGTTGCAGCAATTGCTTAGACTTTCAAGCACGGAGATCATCAATAAGAACAAAAATTGATAAAAAAAATACATATTTACACACCTTAAATGGCAGTGGCCTTGCCATTGGAAGAACAATGGCGGCGATTCTAGAGAATGGTCAACAAGCAGATGGGAGTGTTAAGCTTCCAGATGCTTTAGTGCCATATTTTGGATCAAATTTTTTAAAAACTACTTAATATAAAAAAATGAATGTTTTAACCTCAATAACAGTTTTGGGATTTCTCATTTTTTTTCATGAGATGGGGCATTTTCTTGCAGCAATCTTACAAGGTATATATGTTGATGGATTTTCTATTGGTTTTGGACCCTCGATAATTCAGAAAAAGTACAAAGATATTACCTATTCTCTAAGAGCATTTCCTTTAGGAGGCTTTGTTTCATTTCCAGATGAAGAATTAAACAATATTGATCCAAAAGATCCAAATCTTTTAAAGAATAGGCCAATAATCCAAAGAGTTATTGTGATATCAGCTGGAGTATTTGCTAACTTACTTCTTGCCTACACCATTCTAATTATAAACGTAACCACTATTGGGATTCCATTTAATCCTGAACCAGGTGTTTTAGTTTTAGCTACTCAGCCTGAGAAAGCTGCTTCTTTTGCTGGATTAGAGGCCGGAGATAAAATTTTAGAAATTGAAAATATTACCTTAGGAGTTGGTGATCAAGCTGTTTCTACTTTTGTAAAAGAGATTCAGAATTCTTCAGAAAATCCCCTTTTAATAAAAATTGAGAGAAATGGAGTTTTTAGAGATTTAACTTTAGTGCCCAAAAATATTGATGGAAAAGGCACAATAGGCGCTCAATTACAACCTAACATAAGAAAAGAGACTAAAAAGACAAAAAATTTTTACGAACTTTTTAAATATACTAATAATGAATTTTCATCACTTTTAGTAAAAACAATTCAAGGATATAAAGGATTAATAACAAATTTCTCCTCAACAGCACAACAATTAAGTGGCCCAGTGAAAATAGTTGAAATTGGCGCTCAACTATCAGAACAAGGTGGAACTGGGATATTATTATTCGCAGCATTAATTTCAATCAATTTAGCAGTTCTCAATTCGCTGCCTCTGCCCTTATTAGATGGTGGGCAGCTCGTTTTCACTTTAATTGAGGGATTTAGGGGTGAGCCTGTACCCGTTAAGGTACAAATAGCAGTTACTCAATCCAGTTTTTTTCTATTAGTTGGACTTAGTGTATTACTTATCATAAGAGATACTAGTCAACTTTTAATCGTACAGAGATTATTAAACCAATAAATAAATTTCGAGTTTTGCTAGTAACCTGTTACAATAACTGAAGTTTATAATAATTTTTTTCGATGGCGAAAAAGTCCATGATTGCAAGAGAGGTAAAGCGCAAAAAGCTTGTAAAAAAATATGCTGCAAAAAGAAAATCTTTAATAGATGAATTTAAGGCTGCTAAAGATCCCATGGAAAGATTAGAAATTCATAGAAAAATTCAAGGTCTTCCAAGAAATTCAGCTCCAAACCGAGTCAGGAATAGATGTTGGGCTACAGGAAAACCTAGGGGTGTGTATAGAGATTTTGGTTTATGCAGGAATCAATTAAGAAAAAGAGCTCACAATGGTGAACTACCAGGAGTTGTAAAATCTAGTTGGTAGTATAAAAATTTTTTTCATTAATCATAAATTGCTCATAAAACAACTATTAATTTTTTAAATAACTTCTAATTTTTTCTTCATTTTTTAAAATTTACAGTTTATTTAAATATTTCACTCAATATGTTCCTATAAAATGTAAGAATAAATTATGTATAGATTTTATAATTTAAAAAGTGGAAGGACAAAATAAGTCGATCACGTTTGACGGACGAGAGATACGACTAACTACAGGACTATATGCTCCTCAAGCAAGTGGATCAGTAATGATTGAATGTGGAGACACATCTTTATTAGTTACAGCAACAAAAACAACAAAGAAAGAACCTGCTGACTTTCTACCTCTAATTTGCGATTACGAGGAAAAACTATATGCTGCAGGAAGAATTCCGGGAGGCTTTATGAGAAGGGAGGGGCGTCCTCCCGAGAGAGCCACTTTAATAGCCAGATTGATAGACAGACCAATGAGACCTCTCTTCCCTTCTTGGATGAGAGACGAAATACAAATAGTTGCTTCTTGTCTATCTCTTGACGAAAGGGTGCCGGCAGATGTTCTTGCGGTTACTGGCGCATCATTAGCAACTTTATTAGGTGAGATACCTTTCTATGGGCCTATGGCTGCAGTTAGAGTTGGACTAATAGGAGATGATTTCATCCTTAATCCAAGTTATAGAGAGATAGAAAAAGGCGATTTAGATATTGTTGTAGCAGGATCACCTGATGGAATTGTTATGATTGAAGCAGGTGCTAATCAACTCTCTGAACAAGATACTATAGAAGCTATCGATTTTGGATATGAAGCTGTAACCGAATTAATCAAATCTCAAGAAGAACTTCTTGAAGATTTAGGTATAAAACAAATTAAGCCTTTAAATCCAAAAGAAGACAATACCTTATTAGATTATCTGGAGAAAAATTGTACAAAGCCTATTGATTTGATCTTAAAGAAATACGATCAATCAAAAGATGAAAGAGATGAAGCGCTAGATCAAATCAAATCAGAAATACAAGAAAAAATTGATGGATTGAAAGATGATAATCAATTAAAAGTTGTAACCTCAGAAAATGATAAATTGATTCATTCTGACTTTAAGAAACTAACCAAAAAATTAATGAGAGCTCAAATCATTAATGAAGGGAAAAGGGTTGACGGGAGGGAGCTTGACGAGGTTAGAAAAATATATGCCTCCGCTGGAATTCTCCCAAAAAGAGTTCATGGTTCCGCTTTATTTCAAAGAGGTCTGACTCAGGTCTTATCAACTACCACTCTTGGAACGCCGAGTGATGCTCAAGAGATGGATGACCTTAATCCAAGCACAGAAAAAACTTATTTACACCACTACAATTTTCCACCATATTCCGTGGGAGAAACTAGACCGATGAGAACTCCTGGAAGAAGAGAGATAGGTCATGGAGCTCTTGCAGAGAGAGCAATTATACCTGTTCTTCCTGGTAAGGAAACTTTTCCTTACGTGCTAAGAGTTGTTAGTGAGGTCTTAAGTTCAAATGGTTCAACTTCTATGGGATCTGTTTGTGGAAGTACGCTTTCATTATTAGATGCAGGTGTGCCTCTAAAAGCTCCAGTTAGCGGAACAGCTATGGGTTTAATTAAAGAAGGTAAAGAGATTCGCATATTAACAGATATTCAGGGTATTGAGGATTTTCTTGGAGATATGGATTTCAAGGTTGCTGGAACAGAAAAGGGTATAACAGCTTTACAAATGGATATGAAGATTACAGGTTTACCTGTCAATATTATTTCTGATGCCATCAAAAAAGCAAGACCAGCGAGGATACATATCTTAGATAAAATGAAAGAAGCAATTGAAAAGCCCCAAGAATCTTTATCACCTCATGCACCTAGACTACTAAGCTTCAGAATTGATCCTGAACTTATTGGTACTGTTATAGGTCCTGGAGGCAGAACTATAAAAGGTATTACTGAAAGGACTAATACTAAAATTGATATTGAGGATGGTGGAATCGTTACTATTGCTTCTCACGATGGCGCTGCTGCAGAAGAAGCTCAAAAGATTATCGAGGGACTTACTAGAAAAGTTCATGAAGGGGAAATATTCTCTGGAGTGGTAACTAGAATTATTCCAATTGGAGCTTTTGTAGAAATTCTTCCAGGCAAAGAGGGAATGGTCCACATCTCACAACTATCTGAGGCAAGGGTTGATAGAGTTGAAGATGTCGTAAGGCAAGGTGATGAAGTAACTGTAAGAGTTAGAGAGATTGATAGCCGAGGTAGGATCAATCTCACTCTTAGAGGAGTTTCCCAGAATGGAGGCATGTCCTATCCAGAGCCAACACCGACTCCCGTAGCACCTCTAAACTAAAAATTGATAGAAAAATTATTTTCTTTTTTAATTTTTTCTTTTATTTGAAGACATATTTCTTTATGCCTTTTATGATTTTTTGAAGCTATTATTATGCCTCCTTGTTCAAAGCCAGTTTGGCCATAAATTAAAGTTTCGTTATCGATGCTAGTAATTCTACCTCCAGCAGCATTTAAGATTGCTTCTGGTGCAGCAAAATCCCAATCTTTTGGTGAACCTTTGCCTGGCAGACTCAAACATATATAAATATCACTATCGCCTCTGATTATTGAAGCAATTTTACAACCTATGCTTCCCATCTCTATTGTTTTTTTGAACTTCATACTATCGATTAAACTTTTTAAAGTTGGATTATTGTGGTTTTTGCTAGTTACTACTGTCATTTCTGAGATATCTTTTTGGTGATATAAATCTAGGCTTTGTTTTGAATTATCTCTTCTCTCGCACCAAACATTCTTACCATTTGATATCCATAGTTCGTCTTTTTCAGGAATAAGTACTACTCCAATTACAGGTTTTTTTTCATGATTAAGCGCAAAATGCATCGCATAATCTCCTGTACCTTGAATGAAATCTTTTGTGCCATCAAGAGGATCAAGTATCCATAGCCATTCAGAATCTATTTCTAAATTATTTATGAGATTTATTTTTGTATTTTCCTCACTTAGATATTTCCAATTAATATTATTATATTTTTCTTTCATCCTGTTGAGAATTAAGTCATTGACCTCTAAGTCAGCAATAGTAACAGGATCTTGCATATCTCTATTTTGAATTATTTTATTTTTTTGATCTAAATTCTTTAGCTTTTGGGAATAATATATCAATATATCAGCAGCTTCCCAGCTGAAAATTCTTAGATCATCGATAAGATTATTAATATCAACACCAAGAGGTAATTTAACCATAATATGAAATCTAAATTATCATTATCTCATAGAAGCCAAGAACCAGAGAATTGCGTTTTATATATTGTTGGTACCCCAATTGGCAATTTAGAGGATATTTCTTTAAGAGCTTTAAAAATTTTGAAAACCGTTTCTTTAATTGCATGTGAAGATACCAGACAAACAAGAAAAATTATGAATAAATTTAAGATTGAAAATAATCTTATAAGCTTTAATAAAGAAAATGGATACAAGAAAATTCCAAAATTAATTAATTATCTTCAATCAGGCAAATCTCTAGCATTAGTAAGTGACGCTGGAATGCCTGGCATTTGCGATCCCGGAGAAGATCTTGTAAGAAATGCAAAAATCAATGGAATCGATGCAATTTGTATTCCTGGCCCTTGTGCCGCTATTAATGCACTTATTTCAAGTGGGATGCCAAGCTCAAGTTTCATCTTTGAAGGTTTTCTTCCAAAAAAGAAAAAAGATAGAGAGGAAATACTTTTAGAGATTAGTAAACGTCAAAAAACAACCATTCTATTCGAGTCCCCACATCGCCTATTAAAGCTACTAAACGAATTAAAAGATTGTTGTGGCGGTGAAAGAGAAATTCAAGTTTCAAGAGAAATAACAAAAAAGTACGAAGAGCATTTTAATTTTAGTGTTAATAAGGTAATTGAGTATTTTGAAAGAAAGGAAGTAGTTGGGGAAATAACGCTAGTAATTAAAGGTATCGGCAAAAAAGACTCCAAATTTAATGAATTCCTATTAAGAAAAGAGCTAAGTGAACTAATAAATGCAGGACTAAGTTTGTCATCCGCTTCTAGTTATTTAGCTAAGAAGAAAAACCTTACTAAAAACAAGATATATAATTTATATTAGAATTTTAATGTTGATATAACTTTTAATTAGAAAATTGAAAAAAATATTTTTCACTTTAACATTCAACCTTAGTTTGATTTTAATGTTGCTAATAGGTTTACAAAACAGTTCAAATAAAGGAAGAATTCATATGTTAAATCAAAGTTCGATTAGTTTACCAGTTGGTTTTATTATTGGAATTAATTTTATAAGCGGCTCTTTGGCAGGTAGTATTTTCCTTTTTAACAAAAAATAGATTTAATTTTAAAGAGCGATTAATTTATCCTCGCTAATAATTCGCGTTATTCCTCGGGAAATTAAAATTGGTGCTGCAATTTCGAATACTTTAGTATTTGGGACTTTGATAACCTTTTGCTCTTTATTGCAGGACCTTTTTGCAGCTTTCAAATCAGTATAAATTTCAATAGTTTTTCTTTCCAATTCATTTTCAGATAAAAAATGCCACTCTGAATAATCTTTTAATTTTTTAATTTCTAATTCAATTTTTTTATCAACCACCATATAAACAATATTTGGGAAACTAATTTCAAATATTGGAATGGAAGAAAATTCTTTTCGTGGTTTATTTTCTATCTCTTCATTTAATGGGATGATCTCTGTAAAAGGTGAAAAATTAAGATCTTTTATTACTTCTATATCTGAATTTAAATTCGAATCTACTGTTTCCGATGCCTTCTCCTCATAAACTTGTTGATTAGGTTGATTTTTGCCTAGAGAATTAGACAATTTTTTTTGATTTCTATTAAAAAAATTTTTATTATCTCTATTATTAGTATTTAATGATTTAAACTCTTCTTTACTTATATATTTTTTTAAATTTCTAGAAATTGTTAAATTTGTGCAATTAAATTCCTTCGCCAAAAAATCAATAGAATAACCCTCCCTAAATTTACTTAGTATCTCTTCCTTTTGTTTTTCTGAAAGTCTCTTAGCCAAAACAATTTTTTCTTTTAATTATTCTATGAAACTTTTAAGCAATTTCCAACTTAAGATTTTTAATTTAAAATTATAAGTGCATTTAATTGATTGTTTAGTAAGTGTTGTTCAGATATAATAACAAGGTGCTTCCTTAGCTCAGCTGGATAGAGCAACTGCCTTCTAAGCAGTGGGTCAATGGTTCGAATCCATTAGGAAGCGTTCAAAAAAGATAAATATGTATTTCATTCTTAATTTCTTCATTTGGGTAAGAAAAAACGCTATAAGGATAATTTTCAAGCAATACCCTAACAAACGACTTACTTCAAGTTTTATACATAACACCTCAGGACAAAAAATAAATTTAATTACAAGCACAGATAATCCATGGGTTTCAAAATATATGTTTGATAAATGGACTAAATATTCTGAAATAAAAAAAGTAAATTTAAGTATTTTCTTAAATCAAGATGTAAATAATTATATGTATGAAAATTTTCAAAATAAATTAATTTATGAAATATATAAAAGGTCAGTTATCCCAGTTCAAAAAATTGATATTTTTAGAATTTGCTTTATTTTTAAAAGTGGAGGAATTTGGCTAGATCTTAAATCCGAAGTAAATTTAAATAAAGTAATCAATCTTTATAAACAATCAAATAAAAAAGGGTTGTTGTTGCAAGAACCAAGAGAAATTGAAATAATAAAAGACTCAAATGGTAATAATAAAAAGTCTCTTAGCAAAGTTATTCATAATGGTTTCTTCTACCTTCCCAAAGGTTCTGCATTTTTAAATCACATAATCAATAAAATAGAAAGAGATTTTATTTATTTTCAAGATGTTGAATTTACATATCCTAAACAAGGAATTATGAATCTTACTGGGCCTCATCAATTTACAAGAACTTTCCAAAACTTAAATAATAATGACAGACCATTTTTAGTTTCACATGAAGAAGTAGATTGGATTTATTGCTCTAAATATGGTGAATACATATCCCCTTTTTCCCAAAAAAAACACTATTCTGCTTTAAAGACTCTTAAGACATTAGATTCAAACAAAGAAATTTTTTTAAGTTAAAAGATTCATCTATTTTGTGTGCAATTCATTAAGCGGCCTTCAAAAATGAAGAATAGTAAATAATTAAATAAACTTAACCTGTTGAGGTAAGAAATGCAAAATTATTTAAGATCTAAATTAGGTAATAATTTTAATATTGAAAATTTAGGTTATATTTCTTTTCTTATAGGAGTATTTTTATTAGCTTCTGCTGTTGGAATATCAATTTTATTTTTTTTAATATCAGTAGTAATAAGTTTCTCTACATCTAAGGGATATTTCAAAGATAGATGGAACTATCCTTTCATTTTAAGTTCAATATATATGTCTATAAGTACTATTATCCATTTCATAAATTCAAAATCTAATTCATTAAATATTATTGACCCAAAACTCTCACTTATTGGTTTAACTAACTGGATTCCACTTTTTCTTTGCTTTTGGGCTTTTCAAAAATATTTGAATAATCAAAAAAAAAGAATGCTCACTGGAAAAATATTAATTTGCGGATCAATTCCTGTTATTTTTTCTGGATTACTACAACTCTTGAACATAAATGGGCCTTTTGAACTATTCAATGGACTTGTAGTTTGGTTCCAAAAACCTATTTCTGAATTAGGTTCACTATCTGGACTATTCAATAACCAAAACTACGCTGGTATATGGATGGCAATGACATGGCCATTTTGTTTATTTGAATTAAAGAAAAACTCAAGAAATATAACAAGTAAATTCATAATTATTTTAATTTCTATTTGCTTCGCATGTTTCATATTTATGACTGACTCAAGAAATGCTCTCTTAGGATTTTTGATCTCTACACCAATAGTTTTAGGCTCTTCTAGTTTAATTTGGTACCTACCTACTTTAATTATTGGACTTTCTATTTTAGCAATCGCAGTAATTCCAATCTTTCCAGAATCATTTCAAATTTTCATGAGATCATTTGTTCCATCTAGACTTTATACACTTTTCCCTGAGATTGGATTGGAATATGTAAAATCATATCCAAGAGTGAACAAGTGGCTGGCGGCCTTAAACTTTATTGCATCTAAACCTTTCTTTGGATGGGGAGCAGCATCATTTCCAATAATTTATCAAATAAAAAGCGGAGAATGGTTTGGGCATGCCCATAGTTTACCTTTAGAGTTAGCCGTTAGTTATGGAATAATTCCGACAATTGCAATTTTTTCTACTTATATATTTATCCTTTACTTAGCTTTTATAAAAATCTTTAGATCTCCAAAAGTAAAAATCAATGAATACTCTTTAAGTTTTCACAGGGCCTTGTTTGCTTCATTTTTAATTTTTTTATTATCTCATTTAGTT
>CACOFO010000016.1 GCA_902626435.1 uncultured Prochlorococcus sp. | reverse complement strand
TTTTTGAAGAACAAAAATACCGCTCAGTTAGGAGAATTAGATAGATTTAAATTACATCAAGAATTAGAGATGTTTCTTCCATCTTTTATTTTTTATCTACCGCAAAATTTACGGGTTGATTGGCTAAACCGATGGCGTGATAAGGAAGATAAATTATTTCATCCTTCAAATTTACTCAATGGTGATGTAATCAAAAAAAATTTAAAAATAGAGGATGGGCCTATCTTAGGCGACCTTTTACAGTATCTCTCAATGGAGCTTGCATATAAAAGATTAAATAATTTTGATGAAGCTATTTATAAAGCAAAGCAATGGATTGAACAAAATGCGCCAAAATGTGATTAAATACACATAGCCTAGTTTTGTTTAGAAGTTCAGACTTCAAAATCATTTTTAAAATTTATGAGTATTCGTATTTACATTGGCAACTTACCACAAGGATTTAATCCAAAAGAATTTGATACGCTTTTAAAATCAGTTTCTGATTCGATTAGATTTAAAGCAGTTTTAGATAAAGAAACTAAGGAATGTAGAGGGTTTGGTTTCGCGACAACTAATAATGAGGAAAATGCTAATCTAGTAATTCAAAAATTAAACGGTTTTGAATTTAATGGATCCAAATTAAGAGTTGAGCTTTCAGAAAAGAGAGATTCTGCTTCAAATAAAAAAAATAGCGGAAACTTAAAAAGGAATAAGAAGAGAAAAGATTTTAAGAAAATTGTTCATAGTGACGCCCCTAACCTTGAAGCACCAGATCCAAGATGGGCTGGAGAGCTATCTAAATTAAAAGATTTGTTGGCCAATCAAAAGACACCGGCTTAGTTATTTAATCCTTGAAATAAGAAAAGAAATAGGAATCTCAAGGGCTTTTACGGAATTTCTTACAAAAGCTCTGTTATTAAAGACATCATAATCTAATTTTTCAATAGAATCTAATATTCCCCTATATAGACGTAAAGATGTCCAAACTGGCCATCTTGCATCAGGGGAAAGCCACTTTATCCCATCTTCAGATTTTTGGAACCAATCTCGAGCCCTTGTTAATTGAAATTTCATCAACTTCTTCCATTGATTATTTATTTCTCCTCTTAAAAGTTTTTCCTCAGAATAGTCAAATTGTTCAATATCTTCTTGTGGTAAGTAAATTCTACCTCTTTCTCTATCTTCTCCAACATCTCTCAGAATATTCGTTAATTGATTAGCTATTCCTAAAGCAATAGCTGCTTCAGAGGGGTCAGGTTTAGCACTCCATGGGGCTGATGTATAAGCGCTATCAATCCCCATGACATTCTGAGTCATTAGCCCAACAGTACCTGCGACTCTATAACAGTAGAGTTTTAATTCATCAAAATTTTTGTATCTAAATTTATTCAGATCCATTCTCTGACCATCAATCATATCAAGATAGGGTTGAATACTTTGTGGATATTTTTCGATGGTATCTAATAAAACTGTATCTAAATCAGTTTTAATATTTCCTTTAAATATATTCTTTGTATTTTCTTCCCATGCATCTAAGTTATCTGAAAGCTCATCTTTCGATTTAGTTGAAGCTTCTTTGCTATCCATTATTTCATCTGTTCTCCTACACCATACATAAATAGCCCAAATGGCTTTTCTCTTCTCTAGAGGTAGCAAAAGAGTTCCCAAGTAAAAGGTTTTAGCCCATTGTTGAGTTTCTTTCCGGCATATCTCGTATGCTTGATCTAGTTGAGAAATTGAATTTTTCAAAAAGTTTTAGCTGAATTTAGGAATTTTTTCAAATGTTACTAAGAAACATTTTGGGATGTTTTGGAAAATTCCGTTCTAATTGATTCCGCGCATAATTTACCACTTAAAACAGCTCCTTCCATAGATGCTAAATATTTTTGCATTGTATAATCACCAGCTAAGAAGAAATTCTTTATGGGAGATTTTTGACTAGGTCTGAATTCTTGGCATCCAGGAACGGCCTTATATACAGATCTTGGGGTTTTGACTACTTTATATTTTCTTAATTTTGTCTTATTATCACCTATGAAATGTGTTGGGAATAATTTTTTCAGTTCTTCCATGGTTGCATCAACAATATCTTGATCACTCCTATTTATCCAATCTTTTGCAGGTGCAAAAACTAATTCAAGCATTGATCTATTTGGATCTTCATATTCTTTACATGTGATACTCATGTCTGCATAAACGCTTAGAAGTGGTGATCTGCTAAATAGTAGATGGTCAATATCTGTTAATTTTTTATCAAACCATAAGTGAATATTAATAACAGGTACACCATTTAAACCATCTAATTTAGAAAAAGCATCAAGCCCCTTCCATTGTTTGGGTATCATTAATTTAAAAAGATCTACAGGCATTGCACTCACATAAGCATCGCCAGTTATTTCTTTTTTTTCTTTTTCATCTAAAGAGGCAATAGTAAAACTTTTAACTGTGCTGTCTTCATTAAGGTTGATTTGCCTCAATGGGCTATTCATGTGAACTTCTCCACCACGAGCAGTAATATAATCAACCATAGGTTGGCAAAGTCTTTCTGGAGGAGCTCCATCAAGGAATGCCATTTTTGAACCATTTTTTTCTTGTAAAAATCTGTTTAGGGCTGTTAATAAAACTGTAGAAGATATTTCATCCGGACCTATGAAATTTAAAGCTTTGCTCATGGCAATAAAAACTTCATCATTAACTCTTTCTGGAATATTGTGATCTTTGAGCCAATCTGTCCATGATTTAGAATCACATTTTTCTAAGTACTTTTGGCCTCTCAACATTGCAGGCACTAAACCTAAACCAAATAAAATTTTTTCATTCCATGAAAGCATATCATTGTTGCTAAGTATCGCTGAGACTCCGTTTACAGGAGCTGGTATATCGGGAAAATCAAATCTACTATAAGTACCAGGCTCGGATGGCTGATTGAAGATCATTGAATGACTTTTCCATTGGAGTCTATCTTCAATATCTAATTCCTTGAAAAGTTGCAACATATTAGGGTATGCTCCAAAAAATATGTGCAATCCAGTCTCATACCAATCTCCATCCTCATCTTTCCATGCCGCAACTTTCCCTCCTAGAACATCTCTAGCCTCTAATACGATTGGAATGTGACCATTATCAACTAAATATTTAGCACAAGATAAACCTGCTAAACCTGCACCAGCAATTACAACACGCATTATTAAATCAAGAAATAAATTAACACTTACTAATAAGCTACATTAAAGTTAGAACATAATAGTTTTTTTCGTTGATTATTTCGCAAAATTATGGAAAAAATACTTTTAAAATCAACAACTCGACATGTAAGAATTTTTACAGCCGAGGTGGTTGATCAAGAATTACAGTTTCATCCCAACAAACTTACTCTTGACTTAGATCCTGATAACGAATTTATTTGGAACGAAGATTCTTTGGCCAAAATAAATAAGAAATTTAATGAATTAATAAATGAGAGAGCAGGAAGGGATTTAGATGATTATGAACTTCGGAAAATAGGATCAGAAATCGAAGGTGTAATTAAACTTTTGCTTCAAAATGGGCAATTGAGTTATAACCCGGACTGTAGAGTAATGAACTATTCAATGGGTTTACCAAAAACAAATGAAATACTGTGAACAGACCACCATCAAATAGAAGGCCAAGGAGAGCTTCAAATAGAAATTATTACTCTTCAAATCAAAGAGATATAGATTCTTATGGTCAAAAAAATAGTAGAATGCTTTCTTCTTCTGAACCAAATATCAACTTTAATACAGGAACTATTGCTATACTTGCAGGAGTATTGATTTTAGGTGTCGGTATTGGGAGCGCTATTACCAGTACAACAGATGGTGGCCAGGGAAATATAGCTAGTCAACAACAATTAGATATGGCTGTTCCAGACCCTGAATTTTGTAGACAATGGGGAGCCAGCGCTTTTGTAATTGATGTTGAAATGTATACAACCCTGAATCCATCTACCAGTTTTGTAACACAACCAGCTCTTCAGCCAGGTTGTGTAATTAGAAGAGAAAATTGGACAGTTTTACAAAAACAGGGAGCGATTAGTAATGAAGATGTAAGAGAATGTAAGCAAAGAATGAATACTTTTGCTTATATTGGATCTATAAGAGATAAGCCAATAGTTAAGTGCGTTTATCAGACTGATGTAAATGAAAATAAATTCATAATAAAAGGAGATGGACAAGCCGAAGATGGTGGAGTAGGCATTAATAAAGAGGCTATTCAGTTCTGATAAATTCATATTTGCCTTAATGGGCTTTCTAAACTAGCAAATTGTGGCAAAATTTTTTTCTTAAACACTTCTGATGCTCTTGATGTATATCTTGAGGGATTAGTAATTAGTTTAAGCGCTCTTTTGACTTCTAGATCGGCAACGAATGCTTTGTGGATTGTTCCAGCAGCTAATTCTCTCTCAATTGAAACAACTGGTAAAAAAGAAGCCCCTAGACCTGATTGAACTGCATTCTTTATTGCTTCAAGGGAGTTAAGTTCCATCTCAATTTTTAATCTTTGAATCTCAAGTCCCGAATCATGAAGAAGTTTATCAACAACTTTTCTGGTAGTAGATTGAGAGTCTAATGTTACAAAGTTTAGTTTGTATAAGTCCTCTTTCAAAAGTTCTTTTTTACTAGAAAGTGGATGTTTAGAAGGTAAAACTAGTGCTAATTGATCTGTCGCATAAGGAATCACTTGAAGTAAATTTTCTAATTCGCTAGGTAATTGTCCCCCAATAATGGCTAAGTCTATTTGTCCATTAGCTACACTCCAGCCAGTTCTTCTAGTACTGTGAACCTGAAGCTGAACCGATACATCAGGATATTGTTGTCTAAATAGTCCTATCATTCTTGGCATTAAATAAGTTCCCGTTGTTTGACTGGCTCCAATAACAAGGGTTCCACCTTTTAAACTATTTAAATCTTCTATTGCTTTACAAGCTTCATCACATTGATTCAAAATTCGTTCACAATATTCAAGTAAAAGTTTTCCTGCTTCAGTTAAAAGAGCTTTTCTACCTCCTCTGTCGAAAATTGTGATTTCAAGTTGTTTTTCTAAATTTTGAATTTGTAAACTAACTGCAGGTTGAGTTACATATAAGAGGTCTGCAGCTTTCTTAAAACTTCCTTGAGCTGCTATAGCTTTTAGTATTCTTAACTGGTCAAGGGTAAATGGTAATTCTGGCATCTATTATGCCTACAATTACTTATAATTCTAATGCTTAGAAGCATTCTTGTTAAGAACAAAAAATTATTTGATTAAATTAAAACTTATGGAGACTCATAAAACTTCTCTAGTAATTTTATTTTTGATTTTTATTTTTGCGGTAATTCATAGTGGGGGAGCTGCTTTGAGAATCAAAGCAGAATCAATTATGGGACCTAGATTGTGGAGATTATGTTTTGTTTTTTTAAGTTTGCCATCTGCAATCATTTTGATTAGTTATTTTTTAGCTCATAGATATGATGGAATCAGATTATGGAATTTACAGGGTAATCATTTCGTTTTTGTGATGGTTTGGTTTTTAACTGCAATAAGTTTTTTATTTTTATATCCAGCGACTTATAATTTGCTTGAAATTCCATCGGTTTTAAAACCTAAAGTGCGCATTTACGGAACCGGGATAATGCGAATCACAAGACACCCCCAAGCCTTTGGTCAGATAATTTGGTGTTTTGCTCATACTTTATGGATTGGTACTTCATTTACATTAATAACTTCTATTGGCTTAATTTTGCATCATCTTTTTGCAATCTGGCATGGTGATAAGAGATTAGCAAATAGATTTGGAGAACAATTTGAAAAGTTTAAAGAAAATACTTCCATAGTCCCCTTTATGGCAATAATTGAAGGTAGGCAAGAATTTAAAATTAAAGAATTTATTAGGTTATCTCAACTGGGTATATTGGTTGCAATAGGAGTACTTTGGTGGTCCCATCAGTACATAAATATTGCTGTTAAAACATTTAATTCATCATTTTTGTCTGAATTTTTTAATTGACAGTTTAAAATCTAAAATATAAGTTTTTTAAAACATGCCACAAGCTTCAGAAATTGCCTGGTTAATTCCTGTTTTCCCACTGATTGGAGCAGTGCTTTCTGGATTAGGACTAATAAGTATCAATAAGAAAATTAATAATTCTAGGGAAATTGTTTCTACAGGTTTGATTTCTTTTGTTGGTATATCTGCTGTAATTAGTTATAAAGCTCTCATTGAACAAATCAATGGTTATCACTCAGTAGAAAAATTATTTGTATGGGCTAATGCTGGAGATTTCACAATCCCAATGGGCTTTGTCCTTGATCCTTTGGGTAGTGTAATGCTTGCTTTAGTAACAACAATAACTTTACTAGTAATGATTTACTCTCATGGTTATATGGCCCATGACAAAGGTTATGTCAGATTTTTTACATATTTAGCATTATTCAGTAGTTCAATGATGGGATTAATAGTTAGTCCGAATTTATTAGAAATTTACGTTTTTTGGGAATTAGTTGGAATGTGTTCTTACTTATTGGTTGGTTTTTGGTACGACAGAGATGGCGCTGCACACGCGGCTCAAAAAGCATTTGTGGTTAATAGAGTAGGGGATTTTGGATTATTACTTGGCATTCTCGGTTTGTTTTGGGCAACGAATAGTTTTGATTTTAATGAAATAGCTATTGAAATTTCTCAATCAGTATCTGAGAATTCTATACCCATTTGGGCTGCCTTAATTCTTTGTTTTTTAGTCTTTTTAGGACCAATGGCAAAATCTGCGCAGTTTCCGCTTCATGTTTGGTTACCTGACGCTATGGAGGGACCGACACCTATTTCTGCACTTATCCATGCAGCCACAATGGTTGCTGCAGGAATATTTCTAGTAGCTAGGTTGCAACCTTTATATTCAATATTTCCCTCCATTCAGTTCATTATCGCTTTAGTTGGTACCATTACTTGTTTTTTAGGAGCTTCTATAGCCTTGACCCAAATGGATTTAAAAAAAGGATTGGCATATAGTACTGTTTCCCAACTTGGCTATATGATGCTCGCGATGGGTTGCGGAGCTCCAATAGCAGGGATTTTCCATTTGGTCACTCATGCTTGTTTTAAAGCAATGTTATTTTTGGGATCTGGATCTGTAATACATGCAATGGAGGAAGTAGTGGGCCATCAGCCTGTATTAGCTCAAGACATGAGATTGATGGGAGGTTTAAGAAAAAAAATGCCATTTACATCTACAACATTTTTCATAGGTTGTGTGGCTATTAGTGGCATTCCACCCTTGGCAGGTTTTTGGAGTAAAGACGAGATACTGGGAAATGCATTTATTGCATTTCCAGCTTTTTGGTTTATAGGACTTTTAACGGCTGGAATGACTGCTTTTTATATGTTTAGGCTCTACTTTTTGACGTTTGAAGGAGATTTCAGAGGGGACAATAAAGAATTACAAAATGAGCTTTTAATTGCTGCCAAAGTAAATCTAAATGAAGAAAATGAAGAGGTGCATTTGGAGCATGGCTCTATCCATGAGTCTCCTTGGTCAATGACATTCCCATTGGTATTTTTAGCTGTACCCTCAGTAATTATTGGATTTATGGGATTACCATGGGATAGTAAAATTGCAAATTTATTAGATCCTGAAGAAGCAGAGATTGCAGCGAAAGCTTTTGAAATTAAAGAATTTTTGCCGTTAGCGATAGCTTCCGTTCTTATTGCATCATCTGGAATTATTATTGCTTATCAAGCATATTTTGTGAAAAAAATTAATCTCACAATATTATTTGCACAAAGGTTCCCTGCTATTAATCGATTTTTATCAAATAAATGGTATTTAGATGAAATTAATGAAAAACTTTTCGTTAAGGGTAGTAGAAAATTAGCTAAAGAGGTATTGGAAGTTGATTCCAAGGTTGTTGATGGCGTTGTCAATCTTACTGGTCTAGTAACTTTAGGAAGTGGAGAAGGTTTAAAGTATTTTGAGACAGGTAGAGCTCAATTTTATGCTCTTATTGTTTTTGGAGGAGTAATTTTATTAGTTGCTATATTCGGTTTTCAATCTCCTCAAGTAACTTAATTACAATTGTGTATCTTCACTGTTCATTTGGGTGAAAAAATACAGATAATTTCTAGACTTTGATTAAGATAAATTTCTTATTAAATTGAGTACTTATTTTTTTATAAATTTTGCTACACAAATGTTAGGAACTTTAGGAGCTGGATTGTCCAATTTTCCTTGGTTATCTGCTTCAATTTTGTTCCCAATTGCTAGTGCATTTGTGATACCTTTTTTCCCAGATAAAGGCGATGGCAAAGAGGTTAGATGGTTTGCCTTGTCAATTGCATTAATAACTTTCCTAATAACTGTAGGATCTTATATAAATGGCTTTGATATTAATAATGAAAATGTTCAACTTAAAGAAAATATTAGTTGGCTTCCTGATTTAGGTCTTACATGGTCTGTTGGTGCTGACGGTATTTCTATGCCGTTGATATTATTAACTAGTTTTATAACTGCCCTTGCTGTTTTAGCTGCATGGCCAGTTAAGTTTAAACCAAAGTTATTTTTCTTTTTAATATTGGTAATGGATGGTGGGCAAATCGCTGTATTTGCTGTTCAGGATATGCTTTTATTCTTTTTAACTTGGGAACTTGAACTGATTCCCGTTTATTTATTATTGGCAATATGGGGTGGCAAAAATAGACAATATGCAGCAACAAAATTCATTATTTATACTGCTGGCAGTTCTATATTTATTCTTCTAGCAGCATTGGCGATGGGTTTCTACGGTACAGAAATTCCTAACTTTGAATTTTCTCACTTGGCAACTCAAGATTTCAGTCAAAAATTCCAAATAATTTGTTATGCGGGTCTCTTAATTGCATTTGGAGTAAAACTCCCGATTGTTCCTCTTCATACATGGCTTCCAGACGCTCATGGAGAGGCTACGGCTCCTGTTCATATGCTTCTAGCTGGAATTTTATTAAAAATGGGAGGATATGCTCTTTTAAGATTCAATGCTCAATTATTACCCGTTGCTCATGCACAATTCGCACCATTATTAATAGTTTTGGGCGTAGTAAATATAATTTATGCTGCATTAACTTCTTTTGCACAAAGAAATCTCAAAAGAAAAATTGCATATAGCTCTATAAGTCATATGGGTTTTGTTCTTATTGGAATAGGAAGTTTTAGTAGCCTGGGTACAAGTGGAGCAATGCTTCAAATGGTTAGTCACGGATTAATCGGAGCTAGCTTATTTTTTCTTGTTGGAGCAACCTACGACAGAACAAAGACTCTTAAACTTGATGAAATGAGTGGTGTAGGACAAAAGATGAGAATCATGTTTGCTTTATGGACTACATGCTCCCTTGCTTCACTTGCTTTACCAGGTATGAGTGGATTTGTATCGGAATTAATGGTATTCACGGGATTTGTCACCGATGAAGTTTATACACTTCCTTTTAGGGTAGTTATGGCCTGTTTAGCTGCAATAGGTGTAATACTTACTCCTATTTATTTGTTATCAATGTTAAGAGAAATTTTCTTTGGTAAAGAAAATCCTAAGTTAACCGAAGAACGAAAACTTGTTGATGCAGAGCCAAGGGAAGTTTATATTATTGCTTGTTTACTTTTGCCCATAATTGGAATTGGTTTATATCCAAGATTAGTTACTGAAAGTTATCTTGCATCTATTAATAATCTAGTAGATAGAAATTTAAGTGCAGTTAAAAGTTCCGTGAAAACAAATATTTTCTCGGGAACGAAAAAAAATGAGATTTTAAAGGCTCCAACTATATAATTTCTTACATAATGCAATATTGTTTGGCATTAAATAATTAAGAAGATATCTTATGTGTAGTTATTAGCTATTTTAAGATACCTCATTTCAGTCCCATTGATAGACAACAATTAGGACCAAGATTGTTGATTAAGTTTCTTCAAGATGCCGCTGGTAAAGGTGATCTTGATCCATGGGATATTGATGTAATTAGTGTAATAGATAGTTTTTTAGAGCAATACTCACAAACTTTCGGAAGGAAATCAGATAGTCAGATTTCATATCATAAGGATTTATCTGAGACGAGCGAGGCTTTCTTTGCTGCTTCCGTATTAGTTAATTTAAAGGCTCAAGTCTTGGAATCTGATGTTTTTAAGGAAAATTCTTCAGATTTTGAGGATGATTTTGATGTAGATGATCAAGATTGGATTGATCAAGAATTTGATATCCCAAAATACCCTGAAAAATATCTAAGGAGACGATCAATTGCACAACCAATACTTAAACGTACAACCACTCTAGGAGAACTGGTAAGTCAGTTGGAGTCTATTGCTGAAGTTATAGAAACCCAAGATCTTTTATTAATGAAGAGAAAAAGAAATAGAAAATATTCTGATAAGGCTTTAATTTCTCAAGTGAAATCATTAGCTCATCGTGAGAAACTACCAGAAACCACAAAAGCATTAGGAAAATTTATTGATGGGTGGGAAAAAGCATTACATTGGACAGACTTTGAATATCTAGTTGAGAAATGGCAAACAGTTGTAAAAAATGATTTAGATAAAGATCGTCTTGGTGTTTTCTGGGCTTTGTTGTTTTTATCATCTGAAAATAAAATTGAGATAAAACAAATTAATTCTTTATATGGCCCAATACAAATTAAAAGAATAATTCATAATGGAGATTTGGCTCAATTACCTATAGAAAATCTTGAAGTAACCAATACCTATCCTTCTATTGTTTAGAAGCTTAAATAGTAATAACGTATAATCTTTAAAAAGAGGTTTTTGAATTCATGAAGGCAATGATACTTGCGGCAGGTAAAGGTACACGTGTTCAGCCTATAACTCATATTATTCCAAAACCAATGATCCCGATTCTTCAAAAACCGGTAATGGAGTTTCTTTTAGAACTCCTAAAAGAGCATGGCTTTAAAGAAATAATGGTTAACGTTTCTCACCTAGCTGAAGAAATTGAAAATTACTTTCGGGATGGTCAAAGATTTGGTGTGGAGATAGCATATAGTTTCGAAGGCAGAATTGAAGATGGGGAATTAATTGGAGATGCTTTAGGTTCAGCGGGAGGATTAAAAAAAATTCAAGATTTTCAAAATTTTTTTGATGAAACCTTTGTTGTACTTTGTGGCGATGCTTTAGTTGATCTAGATCTCACTGAAGCAGTTAAGAAACATAAGAAAAAAGGGGCTATCGCAAGTTTAGTAACTAAAGAAGTAACCAGAGATCAAGTATCAAGTTATGGCGTAGTAGTTTCAGATAGCAATGGTCGAATAAAGGCCTTTCAAGAAAAGCCATCTGTAGATGAAGCTTTAGGTGACTCTATAAATACTGGTATTTACCTTTTTGAACCTGAAATTTTTAATTACATACCATCAGGTGAAAAATTTGATATTGGTGCTGATCTCTTCCCAAAACTTGTTGAAATGGATTTGCCATTTTTTGCACTTCCAATGGATTTCGAGTGGGTGGATATTGGAAAAGTTCCTGATTATTGGAGTGCTATTCGTAATGTATTGCAAGGTAAGGTTAGACAAGTTGAGATACCCGGTAAAGAAATTAAACCTGGAGTTTTTACGGGATTAAATGTTGCTGCTAATTGGGATACAGTTGATATTACTGGGCCAGTATATATCGGTGGAATGACAAGAATTGAAGATGGTGCGACAATTATTGGACCTGCAATGATTGGCCCAAGTTGTTGTATTTGCGAAGGTGCAACAGTTGATAATTCAATTATTTTTGATTATTCCAAAATCGGTAAGGGTGTTCGGCTAGTCGATAAATTAGTATTTGGACGTTACTGTGTAGGAAAAAATGGAGACCATTTTGATTTGCAAGACGCATCTCTGGATTGGTTGATAACAGATTCTAGAAGATCTGATATGACTGAGCCATCCCCTCAACAGAAGGCAATGGCAGAATTGTTAGGTACTGATTTGATTAATATTCCAGATTAAGATGAGCTTTTTCAAGAATCTCAGGGATTAAATGTTCCGTCTTAACTGCCATTAGATGAATACCATTTGCAATATAAAAAAAGTCTTGTGCTTGTTCAGCTGCAATTTGAATTCCTTCCTCTAAGGGGTTATTAGCATCTTTAAGACGATTTAATATATTTTCCGGGATGTTCGCGCCCGGAACGTGTTTGTTTATAAAGAGAGCATTTTTGTAAGATTTTAATAGAAATACCCCTGCAATTACAGGAATCTCTAGAGGTTTTGCAATTTTTTCGCAAAATTCTATTAAATTTTCTCTTTCCATAACCATTTGAGTTTGAATGAATTGAGCTCCAGCATCTTTTTTCTTTCTTATTCTATTTTCTAAACTTTTTTGATTTTTACAATTTGGATCCGCTGCAGCTCCTGCATATATCAATGTTTTTTTATCGGGAAGGACTCCGAAAGTAGGATCAATTCCTTTGTTGAAGGCCTGAATTTGTTGCAGTAACTTTACTGACTCAAACTGATGAACTGCTTTGGCATCTTGTTGATCCCCAGCTTTTACAGAGTCACCAGTAATACATAAAATGTTTTTAATTCCTAAAGCATTCGCTCCCAGAATGTCTGATTGTAAAGCAATTTTATTACGATCTCTGCAAGATATTTGCATTACTGGTTCTATACCATTTTCCAGTAATAGTTTGGACATTGCTAAGCTGCACATTCTCATTACGGCTCTGCTTCCGTCAGTAATGTTAACAGCATGTACCTTATCTTTCAAAAGTTGTGCTATCTTAAGAGATCTTATGGGGTCTCCACCTCTAGGCGGCATTAACTCTGCCGTTATTACCTTGGATTTTTTTTCTAAAGTCTGCTGAAGTTTTGATTTCAATTGCTTTTGTGTCCTACTTGTAAACAACGGTAGTTGGATTGCTAAACTTAATTAATATAAAAAAGGAACTGTTTAAATGCAAATGGTTGAAGAAGAAGTAAACAACATTGATATGATGGGTCTCTCAGCAAGAGAGATGGAAATCATTGATCTAGTAGCTGATGGGCTTACAAATCAAGAAATTGCAGTAAAACTTACTATTAGTAAAAGAACTGTTGATAATCATGTAAGCAATATGTTTACAAAAACAGGTTCAAAAAACAGAGTAGCACTTTTAAATTGGGCAATGGATAATGGAAAAATATGTAGAGACGGATTTAATTGTTGTTCCCTACCTGACTCTGATCAAGATTAGTAATCTTTATATTTTTTGAATCTACAGCTAAATCCATTAAACAATAATTTGTAGAACCTAATTCGAAAAGTTCAGCATATGCGATACATGCATCCTTGTCTGAATCTACAAATCTCAATATTCCTTCCTTGTCGTAAAGACCATACATTTGAAGAAAAGAAAACTTTTGCTAAATATAAAGAAAATATAAAGGATAGATGGTTCCTTTGACTAGTTACTTTTGAGAGTTGTCAAATAGTCTTTTCCCATTCTGAAAAAGGATTGTTTGCAAGACTGAAATTGGAGTAGTTGGTCAGCCCAGTAATTTCCTTTGAAATAAAAGATGGAAGAAATAAATCTTCCTCTTCATTGGAAAGTTCAATTTCAGCTATTTCAAGTGGATAATTATTTTCTTTAAAGCAATCTATAATCCAAGACTTTTTTTCAACCTCTAAAAAGAATCTTTCTTTTTTAATTATATTTGAAAGATTTGACATTATTGTTTCACCATCGCTTCGCGGAATGGAGTATTCAAATTCAAAGTTGGTAAACCCTTTGATATGTTTTTTAAGTGCAATTTTAAAGTCTTTGCCTGTAAACCTTATCCTGCTAATCCAATCATCTAAACTTTTTGATAAATATCCTTGTTCAATATAAATTTTTTTAGTTATGAATTCTTTCCAATTATCATTTTTCAAAAGAAATCTTCTTTCTATTTCTAAGGACATTTAATTTTTTGGATGTTTTTGAGATAAATCACCTTTCCAATCTAATTTTTTTATTAGAGTATTGTAATAGCTAGTGCTTTTTTTAAACTTTATTATTTTGCAGGGAGATAGCCCTTTTTTGATCTCGCAATAAAAAGCTTCCTTAATAGTCATACATTTCGAACCGTCTCGCCATAATTTAATTTCCCCTTTATTTTTTTTTACAGGTTTAACTATTACCTTACTTGTATTAGGAATAACTATTGGTCTGCTAGCTAAACTCATCGGGCATATAGGGTTAATTATCATTGCATTAATACTAGGGTGCACTATTGGACCACCTGCAGCCATTGAGTAGGCTGTTGAACCAGTAGATGTAGATATGATTAATCCATCCCCTTTATATTCATTTACCTTTTCGTTATCTATTTCAATTTGTATTTGGTTGGTAGGAGAAATGTCCTCTTCAACAGATTTAAAATAAAAATCATTTAAGGCATCGTAGCTTTTTATAATTTTTTTTTCGGAATTTGTCCCGTTAATATAAACACTACAATTTAATCTATTACGAAAGTCAATTGTATATTCGTCGTTTTCTAGAATTTCAATAAAAGATTTGTCAAACAAAAAATCTTTTTCTTGAGTAAGGAACCCCAGATTACCACCAATATTAATGCTTAACAAAGGAATATCATAATCAGCTAAAGCATTTGCACATTTTAGGAAGGTTCCATCACCACCAAGAACCACGCCAATATTTGGTTGCAATTCTGTATTACAAAGATATTTTTCTATTTCATCTTTATGAAAATCACTTTCAAATCTGCTTGATTTTATATTTTTAGCTTTGAGAACTTCTTCACAGAATTTAGAGGCCTCTAGAGCTATAGAACTATCTGAACGATATACAATGAGAACTAATGAAAGTTTCATTTAATGCTTTTACCATTTTAATAAATTAAAACTTTCCATATCTACAGTTACCCTATTCCTATAAAGAGATAACAATATTGCTAATCCAACGGCTGCTTCTGCGGCAGCAACAGTAATCACAAAAATTGTAAAAACTTGTCCTTGAATTAGATTATTATCGACATAAGAAGAAAAAGTCATCAAGTTTATATTTACTGCATTAAGCATTAATTCAATGCTCATTAGAACTCTAACTGCATTTCTGCTATTTAATAATCCCCATATACCAATGCAAAATAGTGCTGAAGATACTATCAAAAAAGCTTGAATAGGAATTGATTCTAAATTCATCATAAGAAAGTTAAAAAGTTAATTTTTATTTGTAAGTAATGGTTCTGATGATTTTTCAATTAACTCTTGATCAACAGGTAGTCCAGTTGAAATATCTCTGCTCATTACATCTCTTCTAGCTAAAACAATAGCCCCAATCATCGCCATTAAAAGTAAAACTGAAGCCACTTCAAATGGGAGTAAATAATCACTAAATAGATGCTCGCCAATCCTAATTGTTGATTCTTCCCCTATAGAGTTTAAAGGACTTGATAGACTCCATACATTGGTCAAATCAACTCTAATTAAGAGGCTTAGTAGGGTTAAACATATTGATGTTGATATGATTCTTCTCGATTTAATGTCATTTATTGGTTTTAGGTCTTCTTTTTTATTGACTAACATTATTGCGAATATTATTAATACATTAACTGCACCCACATAAACTAAAACTTGTGCTGCAGCAACAAAACTTGCATTTAAAAGAAGATATAATCCTGCCACACTCATGAAAACTCCTCCTAGAAGAAAGGCTGAATAAACAATACTTTCAAGCAATACAACACCAAGTGCTCCAATAAGGACAACTAAAGATAGGACTGTAAAACAAATAAATTGTGTTGTGATTGCAATGGACATAAATTAATGGAAATTAATTAATTTGATTAGAAACTTTATCTTTATTTTCATTGGATTCAGGCCTCATCCAATCATAAACTTCTTCAGGTAATTTACCAACTCTAGTATCTGAAGCTTGGATTTCGTGAGGGTCCATGACACCTTTAGGAAGATAGGCAAGTTCTCTAAGAGGTTTAACTGACGGATCTGTTGTGACGTTTGTAGGTAGTCTACCAAGTGCTACATTATCAAAATTTAGATTGTGTCTGTCGAAAGTAGCTAATTCATATTCTTCGGTCATTGATAGACAATTAGTTGGGCAATATTCAACACAATTTCCGCAAAATATACAAACACCAAAATCTATGGAATAATTTCTCAGTTCCTTTTTTTTGGTTTCTTTATTCATTACCCAATCAACTACTGGCAAATTTATTGGACAAACTCTCACACAAACTTCACAAGCGATACATTTATCGAATTCATAATGTATCCTTCCTCTATATCTTTCAGAGGGTATTAATTTTTCATATGGATATTGGACAGTAACAGGTCTTCTTCGAAGATGATCAAATGTTACTGATAGACCATTGTATAGATATTTGCCAGCATTAAATGCTTCTTTGATATAGCTATTTATTTGTTGAAGAAAATTGTTCATTTTGAAAAATTTACTTAGTTATTTTATTTTAGTGGATTATTTTTAAATTTAAGTATTTTTACTTAAATTCAACCACCAAAGAATTGAGGAAAAGCAAGTTTTAAGCCTGCAGTTATCAAAAGATTAGCAAGGGAAATTGGAAGAAGAAACTTCCATCCTAGATCTAAAAGTTGATCGATTCTTACTCTAGGAGTTGTCCAACGTAAAAGTATTGCAATGAAAACTAAAAGATATGCTTTCAATACAGTCATTACAATTCCTATTGATGCAGTAAAAACCTGTATAAGGGGGGCATTAATGGGTAAATTAAGAAGCTTTGCTATTAATTCAACTGGAATAGGAAAACCCCATCCACCTAAATAAAGTATTGATACCAATAAAGCTGAAAGGATTAAATTAATGTAACTACCAAGGTAGAACAATGCGAATTTCATCCCTGCATATTCAGTTTGATATCCTGCAACTAATTCTTCTTCAGCTTCAGGCAAGTCAAATGGAAGTCTTTCGCATTCTGCAAGAGCACAAATCCAAAACACTATAAAACCAACTGGTTGCCTCCAAATATTCCAACTTAGGATTCCTGCACCGCTTTGTTGGTTAACAATGTCAATAGTACTTAGAGAATTTGTCATTAAAACAATAGCCAGTACAGATAAAGCTAAAGGTATTTCGTAACTTATTGATTGAGCTGCGGCTCTTAATCCTCCTAATAATGAATATTTATTATTTGAGGCATATCCACTCATAAGAAGTCCAATGGGTTGGATACTGCTTAAAGCAATCCATAGAAAAATACCAATACCAACGTTACTTATTAAAAGATTTTGTCCAAAAGGAACAATTAGCCAAGACAGAATAACTGGTACAAGTACTAATATGGGTCCTGCAGTGAAGAGAATTCCATCTGCTTTAGCAGGAATAATATCCTCTTTAACAAGTAACTTAAGACCATCCGCAATTGGTTGGAGGACGCCGAGCGCGCCTGCATATTCAGGACCTATTCTTTGTTGAGCAGCAGCAGATATTTTTCTTTCAAGCCAAACTGTTACTAAAACGCCAACAACTGCAGCTACCAAAACCAAAAGCATAGGTAATGGGAGCCAAATTATATGTGCGATTTCGCTGGAAAGACCAAAACCTTTTAAGAATTCATTAAAACTATATTCGAGATCTAATCCGTAATCCAAAATTTTAACGTTATTTACTTAATAGGTTAACTCTTCAAAAACAATATGTGTGTTTTTTATGAAAAGCTGCAAATATTATTCTCTATTTTCTAGACTGATCCAATCTCTTGGTGCTGAACCGGTATAAATTTGCGATGGTCTAAAAATTCTATTTGCTCCAAGTTGCTCTCTCCAATGAGCTAACCATCCTGCAACTCTAGATATTGCAAAAATTGGAGTAAATAAATCGCGAGGGATACCAAGTTTTCTATAAACTAAACCAGAATAAAAGTCAACGTTAGGGAATATACCCTTCGGCCCAAGTCTAGGTATTGCCTCTGCCTCAAGTGATTTAGCAACTTCATACATTTCATCTGCCCCAAATCTAATAAAAAGCTCTTCTGCCAGCTTTTGAAGAATAATTGCTCTTGGATCTTTGACTTTATATTCTCTATGACCGAAGCCCATTATCTTACTTTTATTTTTTATTGCTTTATCTAAAAAAGAAGCCGCATTTTCTGGGGTTTTGATTTCTTCTAACATTGCAATCACATCTTCATTTGCTCCTCCATGAAGCGGTCCAGCAAGAGTTCCTACTGCAGATGCGATAACAGCATATGGGTCTGTAAGAGTACTCGCAGTCACTCTAGCGCTAAATGTACTAGCGTTTAAACTATGTTCGGCATGTAGAATTAAACACCTATCAAAAACTTTTGCAGCTATAGGATCTTGTTCTTTTTCAGTCAGCATGTAAAGAAAATTTGATGAGTAAGTTAAATCATCACGAGGTTGAATTGGGTCTTGTCCTTTTCTAATAAGTTGAAACGCAGCAATCATAGTGGGTATTTTTGCTATAAGTCTTATAACTGCGTTGTAAATGTAATTAGGATCATCTATTGCTCTACGTGAATAGAAAAGCCCTAAAGAAGCTGCACTAGATTGAAGTGCATCCATAGGATGACCTGTCGCAGGGAAACATTTCATCATATCTCTGACTCTAAAACTTAACCTTCGATGCATCTGAACTTCTTGTTCAAAATCTCTAAGTTGAATAGCTGTAGGTAACTGACCCCAAATCAATAGGTAAGTAGTTTCTAAAAAACTGCTTTTTTGGGATAGTTCCTCAATGGAGTAGCCTCTGTACAATAATTTCCCTTTGTTGCCGTCTATATCACATATGGATGAATTAGTAACTGGGACACCCTCTAATCCTGGTTTTAAAATTAGTTTGTTGCTATCCAACTTCTTAATTCAATATTAAATACTTATAGATTAAAGATAGACAAATAATTTTTAATTAACCACAAGTTATTAACTTCACGAGAATTTAAATTGATTATGTTTGAAGCTTGTTTGAATAACTTTAATTTAAAGAATTTTCAATGTTGTTTCTGTATAAAGAATTGGATTTTTTTCAGGAATAGTTTGTCTTATGATTTCCAAAGATTCTTGATTTGATATTTTTAAAATATTTCTAATGAGAAAATTAAGA
>CACOFO010000015.1 GCA_902626435.1 uncultured Prochlorococcus sp. | reverse complement strand
CTATCAGAGTGAAAACTTATCCTTCTAAATCCCTCTGCCTCACATTGCGTAGTTATAATTCCATTGCTCTCATACATGCCTAAAAGGGATATATTTTCCTTCGGTTTAATAACTCCTTCTATTTTTAATAAAAAATTTTCTTTATTTATATTTTTAATTTTTAAATTATTTTTTTGCTGTTTGTAGTATTTCTCCTCTAGTAGTGAGTCATCTATAAATATTTTATTTATCAATATATCTGTACCATCAAGAATAAGAATACTGGTATTCTTATTTCTTTTTACCAATTTGAGTTGCGTCGTAACATTAACAGAATTTTTCTTAATTACGAAGTCCAAAAAAATTTCTGGTATTTCATAATCAAAAACTTTGTAATCTTCAAGTTTTACATATCTTGAAATACTCTTTTGGTTTTTTGAATTTTTCATCTTTACAAAGAATTTCAGAAGTTAAATAATCTAGAATACTTATTTTAAAATTATAAGTTAGAACTTTTATCTTCAGATTGACAAAAATGTGCTTTAACTTCTCCAGAAGGAAGTAGTTCGTATAAAGAAGGATTATTAATATCAGGCGATCCGTCCTCGTTGAATTTGTACCTCCAGTCCCATTTTTTATCTGTAAAGGAAATATAATCTTTTCTTAGAGAGTAAGGAAGCATAAGCTTTTTTTTATTCCAATTAATATTTATAAATGCTCCTGGCTTTAACTCAGATATCTTTTCTACTATGGAAAAGTCACCATTGAAATTATTTCTCATCACAAGATTAAGCTTTGAATTTTCACATACATAACTATTATTTAAAGCTAATAAAAGTATTGTAGTAATAAAAAATGAATGAATTTTGAACTCCTTTTATAATAGATTTACGTTCAAGCTAAATGACTAATAAGATCTTTTGAATCAATTTAAATCATAATAGATTGCATACTCTTTAGATTTACAAGATTACAATTAAATTCCTCTTCATAATCCTGAACTGAAATAAAATTATTTAAAAAACCTGAATATTTTGCATCTCCTCCCACAGTACTTGAAAGTATAAATTTTGGATTAAATTTGTTAATCAATTTAGGTATTACATCAGCACCTTTTACAAAAGAACCTACGAGGGGTAATTCTAAATTTTTTGTAGGAGTAATGACTGCATCAAGTTTTTGTTTGTTTAAATTTTCATCAAGATATCCATGAGGCTCTATATAAAAACCATTATCGTGATTGTCTTTAACAATATATCCGTTTTCTATTTGTGGTACTGGAGCTCCAGCAGTGGCTTCAAAACTTAAATTAAATTGATTTGTCTTTTCACTTGGCTTAAGCATTTTAATTGAACTAAAACCAATTTTTTCTAATGTTTCAACAGCACTTTTAGGGCAAATTATAGGAATATCCTTTCTGAACATTTTTAATGTTGGAACATGACAGTGATCAGGTAAACCTTGGGTTAATAAAATAACATCTATTTCTTTATCTATTAAAATTTCTTCTTCTAATGATCCTTTAAAAAACCATTCACCTGGTGGGAATATTAAATCTCCTCTGAGCCAAGGATCAATAATTAAATTGGTTTTTTTGAATTTTATAAGCCAACCATTTGATCCGAGGTAGGTCGCTTCAAAAGTCATTATCAATAGATGTTTTAATAAACTATAAAGTAATTTTGGCTTTATCGGGAAATTACTAATTCAGATTAGTTCGCTTCATTTAAAATTTGAAATGACTTTCTTTTTAGATTAAATATTAAAACTTGGTTATCTTTATAATTTATTTTAAAGTTTTCTTTTTCTAGCATTTGTATCGGGATTAGAGCTAACCCTCCCGTGCCTGAAAATATAATTGGCATAGTGTTATTTTTCGTTCCATTCATTTTTTGTAAGTCAATAGCTTGAGAAACTATTTTTCTGGCTTTTTCAAATCCGTAATCTTCTATTAATTCAGACCATAAAAAGCTAACTGATTCATATTTCGAAAACTCAATTTGTACTGTTTTCATTCAAAAGTGTTAAATATACAGCTATTAATAGTTGAAAATATAAACTTAATTACTATTTTTAAACCTATCCATAACTAGTTGTAACATATCCACTACATCTCCATCGGTTAAATTTAAATCCTTCTTTAAATCATTGCAAGTTAAATTCATTTCAAGTGCTGCTTCAGCCATATGATTAACTTTTTGGTTATCACCCCCTAATGAAATAAAGGGATTGAAGTTTTCTATCATTTAATACTTGTTGTTACAACTTAGTTCTAGCTAAGAAATAGTCAATTATCGTTTTTTGATACAGAAGCTTATAAATATGTTATTTAATATTTAGAAAGTTTTTATTTTTAAACTAAAGATATTGGTATACCTTTTAACATTAATGCGAATCTTCTAGCTCTGACAAGTAAAGGAAATATCACATTTGTTCTTTTATTTGATTTAAACACTGTAGAAAGTAACACAAGTAAACTACTCGAGGGATTATTTATCTGTTTGCAAATAGTATTAATTGCATCTGCCCCATGAAAGATATCTTCATCTTTCAGCAGAATAGCTCCTTTATCTAGGTCATAACCTTTATCTAAGAGGGATTTAATTAAAGTTAAATTTTTACGACCATCAAGAATTTTAATATTAGTTATCTTGCTTTTGATTTCCAAGAGCTCAGCAAAATGATTGCAGAATGGGCATTCTCCATCATAAATGAAGGTATAGTTTGATGTCATTAGAAAAAGGTAATTTTAATAGTCTGAATGTACGCCAAAAAAAAGAATACTGGTTCGATAATAAAACAAAAAATAAAAATTTTGTGGATTTCTAATGAAGAGATAGCTATAAAAATTTTCCTAATTACAAAGAAATGTCTCAATATAGGTATATTTTTCTTAAAAATCTGTATGCTTACTCGAAGATATTATGTTTTAAAATCATGAATTTATTAGCTTCCTTTGCTTTAGGTGGTTTCAATCCTTGGGCAGCAGGCTTCGGAATTGGTTCTTTAGTCCTTTTTGGTCTTGTTGGTCTTGTCGCTGGGCCAAACCTAAAGAATTTTGACCCTGATGCATAAATCATCAAATTTAATATAGATTTTTAAAAGACTCATTTGAGTCTTTTTTTATGCGTTTTTAAAAAATTATTTTTAGAATCAGGAAACTATATTCCTCCAATGAAATGTTGTTGAATCCTTTTAATCCATTTACTTTTTTAAAAATCTCTTCTCTAAAAGCCACTATTGTTTTTTTATCAATACTTTTAATTAAATCGAATTTGCTTAGATTAAAAGGGGGAATAATAGGCGGTATTTTTGCCTTGTTACTCTTATCAGGAATTTTTGCCTCTAGTACCATAGCTTTAGGATCTTTAGTTTATGCCTATCGATTAAAGAAAAAATCTAATCTTGATGATAATCAAATGCAGGATTTAGAAACTGTTAACGTTTAAAATAACTTGTGAATTAAATTTATTAACCTAAAATGGTGTTCCAGGGATAAAATGCAAGACTAAAAATCCAAAACCGCCAGCAAAAACTATTGATACTGCGATGATAAGAAGGCCCGATGCCATCCCCCCTTCTTTAAATGTCATATATTTAGTTATTTGAATTAATAATAGAACATATTTTTTACATAGTAATTTGTTCTAATTACTCAAATATCATCCAAACTTATTATTAATGGTAAATAAAAGTAAAAATATGGAAGTCAACGAGAGGACAAAGCCAAATATTATTAATGGTTTAGATTTAACGTTTTCTTCTTCTTTGGAGGTATTTTTAGAGGAGTCTAGGTTGCTATTTCTTTTAGAGAGAAGATTAGGAAAAGGTTTAATCACGATGAATTTGAGATCTAAGCTAATTACCCTAAAGTTTTAAATAAATCTTTATGGTAATCAACAACATTTTGGCAACTTATTACAGGAGTAAATTCCATATGAATGCCAAATTTAGCTCTCCATGGAGCAAAATGCGCAAAAATTTCTTTATCACTATGTGCCTTACATAAACAAACTACCCTACCTTCTCCGGGAGCATGCACTCTAAATAACATTTCAAATTTGTCAGTTTTATCTGATTTCGCAATTTCGCCGTTTTCCCAAGCCTCAACAAATAATTGATAAGCTTTTACTTGATTGTCAATATCTGGGAATTGGCAGTCAGCAAGAAATAATTGCATTGGAGTATTCTTAAAATTTCACTTATTATCGCTCAAATTGTTATTTATTAATAGAACTGTTTGAATTTGAAGATTAGAAAAAAGTATTTTCTAAATAAAGTGAGAGGAGAGGGTCTCAAGAAATTTCCCAATATCTTTTTTATATAAACTATCTGTGATTTTTAAGGAGAATAATTCATAATCATTTATATCTTTCTTTTTGTCAAAATTAATATTCCCCTTTAATGAAATATTTTTCATGATTTTATTGATTACTATTTAAAATTTAAACAAATATATATAAAAGGCAAATTTCTTTACATTATGTTTTTTATCAGAGAAATTTCTAATTCAATTAGAAATAATTTATTTAAGAATTAATTAATTTTCCTAGGATATATAAAAAAGAATTAGTTAAAGAAAAAATTAAAGTTAATAGAGAAGCAATAACGGGTAATAAATTGAACCATAACTGAGAAGTTGTCATTTTTGAATCAATAGGCAGGAAATTTGTTCTTTTTTTTATTCTTATTTGCAACCAGAAAACAGATAATGGATAAATAATTCTCGAAAAAGAAATTAACATTGAAGGTAAAATACCTTTTTTGGAATAAAGTATAAATCCTGAAAAAAAGTATAACGTCCAAATTGAAGCTCTTTGAATTAAAATAAATTCCTTGCTTTTGCTAGACACTGTTATTTAATTAATTAACTTTTATAAGTTTAGTCATTTTATATCTTTCAAAAAAAATTTTATTTATAATAACTTTTTCTTTACGTATAATTTCCCATTCATTTTTAAGAAATAATTTATAACTTATTAAACTTGCCTCAGTTGAAAGAGAATCTAGACCTTCTTTTTTAGCTTCATCTTCTAATTTAAGAAGTAACTTAGAGCCGCAACCTTTTTTTTGAAATTTACCTCTACAGTAAAATAACGCAATTCTATCTGTGGGATATCTTGTGGCAAAAGCAATAATTATTTCTTTTTTACTTAGAAGCCATCCTTTCCCTTTAGTTATTGACTTATCAAAATTTGGATTATTCCAAACTTGGCTTGACCACGCCCTTTTTTGCTCTTTACTATAAATTTTTTCATCTAAAGATTGAATTGAATCAAAATAAACCTTTTTTAATTCCAGTTGATCTTTACTGGTAATTTGTCTTAAATTCATAAATAAATCTACTATTTAATATGCATAGTAAAAATATAGTCGCAATTGGTGGAGGAGGGTTTGGACGTTCTTTAGGCTCTCTTGAAATTGAAAAATATATAATTTCATTAATTAATAAAAAAAGACCAAAAATTTGCTTTATTCCAACAGCATCTGGTGATAGTAGTTTGTACAAACTAAATTTTTATAGAGCATTTTCAAAACTTGATTGCATAACAAGTCATATTGATTTTTTCTCTAGAACAGAAAACTTAGAACATAAAGTTTTAACGCAAGACATCATTTATGTTGGCGGAGGAAATACAAAAAGTATGTTAGCTGTCTGGAAAGAATGGAATTTACATAAAATTTTGCGTAATGCTTATGAAAAAGGAATTGTAATGAGTGGTGTAAGTGCTGGTGCTATTTGTTGGTTTGATAAAGGTATAACAGATTCTTATGCTGAAGAATTATCCATAATTGATTGCTTAGGAATAGTTCAAGGCATTGCCTGCCCACATTTTGATGAAGAAAAAGAGAGGGAACCATATGTTAATGATGTAATAAATAGAGAAATTATTAAATCTTGTATTTGTATTGAGGGCAATTGTGCCTTGCACGTCAAAAATAATATTGAATATTCCTCAATAGATTTTGGTAATGGTAAAAAGTGTTTTAGGGTATCTATGGAAAATAATACTTTAAAGAAAAAAAAACTATAAAAAGATAATAATTATATATGTTTTTTAGATTTCTTCATTTTTTGAGATTGAAGTAAATTCAATCCCTTTGTATTTTACAAAAGATGCTGTCCATACTTCTTTAGAGAGATTGCCAAGGTATTTTAAAAATTGTTGTGTATCTCCATCTCTTATCCATTCAGATTTAATGAATGGAAGCTCTTTCTGCATTCTTTTAGGATGCATATGAACCAGCAGCAAACCTTTTTCTTCAGAAGCCCTTTTTAAAGCACCTTCATCACTTCTTTGAAAAACTCTCATTAGAAGATTTAATATTACTTCTTCTCCAAGTTTCTTAAAATTTTCTGATTCCTCTAAATTATCTTTAATTTCTTTACCTCCAAGAGGCATTGCTCTAACATGGTTTTGCTCTATTAAAGCTATTGCAATCAGATAATTTTGGCTAGCCATATTCTAAAATAATACTTTTTTGATATTCTAACCTCTCGAGTTCATGAAAATCTTTCATGGATAAATATTTGCCAAAAGAAGAAGGGGAACAATTTGTTAATTATTTAACTATACAATTGAACCTTTGTTTTTTATTTATTTAAATTAGTAAAATTAATCTTTTATTTGTTGTGAGGTTTTTTTTGTATCTATTTTTCGGTATTTTTGCAGGTCTTTACTTATCTTGGCCTGGTTTAGTAATACCAGACAATTGGAAATGTTTTAATGACATTATTTCAAAATCTGCAGAAGATAAAATTTCTTTAAAAGCTGCATTAGAGATTTCTCCCAGTTATTTGCTAAAAGGTAAAAATAAGAATTTGGCTTCAAAAATAAGAATCGTAGCAGATGCTTGTTTTCGTTAATATGTTAAGGGGTTGAAATTTGACAACTAAATAATGAACAATAATACAAGATTTGAATTGTCGTTTAAAAATATTTCTCAATTAGAAAAGAAACTAATTTTTTGCAAATTTAATAATATAAAAAATATCAATATTCCATGTAAAGGACTAATCAAGAGAGAATTATTTGATTCCACTATCAATTATATAAATAAAAACTTCTATGATTTTAATGTGACTTATCACTATAGTCTTTATCATCAATATTCAAAAAATAAAAATAAATCATATCAGGATTTTTTGGATTTTGTGAAAAATTCTCACACAAATAGAAACTATGAAATTCTGCTTGTATCAGGATCGATAAAGAAAAAAAACTTTGATTCAATTGATGTATTAGGTTATTTAAAAGAGGAAAAGAATTTAAAAGTTAAATTAGGTATAGCTTACAATCCATACTTGAAAAAATATTATAAGATTTTTTCAGAGAGAGAAAGGTTTGAAAGAAAAATTTCAACAGGATTAATAAATTCAATTTGGTTTCAATATGGGACAGATATTAAAGTTCTTCAGAATGAGGTGACTTTTCTTAAGAAAGTAGCAAAAGATGAAAAATTAAATCTATTTGGAAGTTTATTTATTCCTTCTAAACAATTTATAGCACGTTTTAAATTTCGTCCTTGGAAGGAGGTATATATATCAGAAAAGTGTTTATATTCCTTAGAAAATTTTTTTGATTTCACAAGAGAGTTAGTAAGTTTTTATAAAAAAAATAATATCACTCCTGTAATTGAATCTGATTTTTCATCATCACAGAAACTTGCTTCTCTTTATGGTTTTTTAGAAAATGATAGATAATTACTGTCAATTTAGTACTTATGAAAAGTGATTTTACTTATGACTTGTTAATAATAGGTGGAGGAATATCTGCTTGTGTTTTCGCTTCGAAGTTTCTGAAAAATAACATTACAAAAAAAGTTGCATTAATTGAGATTGGTCGTGGACTTGGAGGAAGATCAAGTACAAGAATAAGCAAAAGATTTAAAGGATGGAAACTAAACCACGGTGCTCCAAATTTTAATATATCTAACTTTAAAAATAATCTTCAATTAAAAAGTTATATTAATGAATTATTGGAAAATAAATTTATTAAAATTGACGACTCAGATATATTTGTTCTAAATGAAGATTCCAATTTAGAACCCATAAAAAAAACTGAATTTTCTGACGGTGTTAATTATCTATCTTTAGATTCTATGAGTCAATTATCGCAAAAGATAATTGAATCTAATAATTTAAAGGGAAAAATTGATTTTTACTTTGATACTTTAATAGTTGATTTGAAGTTTAATTATAAGGAATGGATACTAACATCAAAAAATGGGGATGAATTTAAATCTAAATATCTTATTTGTTCAACTAATTTGTTATTACATAAAAGGTCATTGCAAATATTAAACATAAATCAAATTCCATTAAGAGAAGCTATTCCTCTAAATTATGATAAAAAAATAGATTTACTATTAAATTATTTAGATAAACAATCATTTATTCCTAGGTTAACTTTTTTAATTTATACAAATGAAAATTATTGTTATAAAGATTTTTATTCCAAAAAACAAAGGTATTTTTATTTAAAAAATAATTTAGAAAATAAATATAAATTTGAAAGAATTATTTTTCAGCTGCAAGATAACAATAAATTAGGAATTGTAATACATTCAAAAAATATAGATTTTATTAATTCTTATATAAATGCAAAAGATGAAGAAGTTTTTAAACAAAAAATAATTACAAATTTCAATAAACTGTTTGAAGATAATGCTGTAGTAAATAAATTAACTTTTGATGAAAAAATCTCTATTATGAAATGGAGAGCTTCACAGCCTACTGGTATTCCCGCCCCATTATCTTTACAATTAAGTAGAAAATATAAAATTGGATTTTGCGGTGACTGGTTTGAAGGTGAGGGATTTGGTAGGATTGAAGGCTCAATTTTAAGTGCTTTAATATTAGAGAAAAAAGTTAATGATTTAATTAAATAATTTTTTTCAGAATGTTTTCTATATCAGTGTTTTTTCTAATAATGAATTTATTTGTATTATTTTTTACATTATTAGGTTTAAATTTTTTGTAATAAATGTCCCAAGATTTTAAGAAATCATTTTCAGCTTTTTTCTTATCTTTCCCCCTTTCTTTCAAATCTCTTTGAACAACTCTTTTCAAACACTCATTTTTTTTTGTTTTCATTTCTAAAAAATAATAATTTTGATTATTTAAAGTGTTAGAGAATTCTTTGGCAAAAATACCCTCAACAATTAAAAAACTAATATTATTTTTTTCTTTTAAGAAAATTTCAATTGTTTTCTTTTCGAAATCATAATAACGATCCATGATTGCAATTCCATTCTTATAAATATAATCAAAATCTTTTTTGAATAATTTAAAATTAAAACTAATCCTTCTATCAAAAAAACCTTCTATAAATTTTGATAGTAATTTACTTATTATCCCTGTTTTATAATAATTGTCGGTACTTAAAACAAAACCATTTTTAAATTTTTTTATTATTTGATTTGATAAAGTTGTTTTACCGCTTCCAGAAGGACCACTTATAAATATGAGCTTCATTTTTATTATCTGCTCTTTATTAAAACTTTAACTTTACTATTAATAAAAACTTTTGATTTTTGAAAGTACATTTTTTCTTTTTTTATAATTCTTAGACTCATATTAAACAACGTGCAATAGCTCGTAAGCTTGCATAAATAATAAATGTGTGTCTTTATATAATTGTAAATAAATTATTTCTATTCAATTAGATATTGTTTTTTATTAATTCCTCTTGGAATTAAATAAAATATTAAATTGAACAGCTAATTTTATTACTTATATATTGCAATGATTTCTAAATTTCTAAGCAAACTAAAATCGATTCTATTTAAAAGTGAAGTATCCCCTGAAACTCCTTTAAAGAAAGAAAAAAAATCAACTAAGTCTGCAAAAACTTCAAAAACAAAAACCAAAACCAAAACCAAAGCTAAATCGGTTAATTCTAAGAAAAATATAGAAAATTTAACCACACTTCCTGGTGTTGGAGCAAAAAGTGCAAAAGCTTTGTACGAGGCTGGATTTAAAACAACAAAAGCTGTTATTGCGGCTGAAGAAAAAGATCTTCTTGCAGTACCAGGTGTTGGAATAAATCTTGTTAAGAAGCTTAAAAAGCTTAAATAATTAAATTTTTTATTTTAAACCCTTCTTGAAATTAATAATATTAAAGATTTGCAAAAACTTTATAAGCAGATCATCTTCTTCTTGCTTTTCTTCTCTGTTGTAACTTTCTTTTATATTTTTCAATAGGGGTTTCGTGATGTCTAAGTCTTTTTAAATCTGCAAAGATTCCCGATTTAGATACTTGTCTTTTAAATCTTCTAAGGGCAGACTCAATTCCCTCGTTTTCTCCAACTGTAACCTGTGTCAAAATTTTTCTAAATAAATTTTATTCTAGCATCTTAACAGTCATATTTAAACTTAAAACTTCGACTCAAGAATGGCTTGTTTCTTTTTCTGATTTTTTTGCCCACTCAACAAATCTTTTTTTTTACTTTTTATATCTTGTAATGATTAAAAATAATATTTTCCCTAATTATCTTTTGGCATTCCAAGAAATAACATTAAATTTAATGGGTAGTGATCGCTTAAATTTAATGGGTAGTGATCGTTGTCAGAACAATTTCTATAATCATCCCTTAATAAAAGTATTACCTTTTTAAAAGCAATTGCGATACACAATTCAATCATTACACCTTCATCTAAAGGTTTTCCATTAACAATCGCAAAAATACAATCATATTTTTTTTTAATCTTGAAAATTATTGCTTGCAACGTCATAAGCCAATACACTTTCTTGCTGCCTTAATAGCTTTGTTCTCTCAAATGGTTTAAATACTTCACTATTTAGATCATTAAAGATTTGAATAAATTCATGTAAAAGAGTTTTAGTTTGTTTTGAAAATTCATATGGATTTTTAAATATAATTTCTTTCTCAATTCAAACCTCTTTTATTGATGTACTCTTTGCGATCACTTTTCGAATTTAAAGTATTTTCCCAGGGAAAAACTATCCATTGGTTTTTTTTAGATATAAATACTGTATTCCACCATATTGGTTGGGTTTTACTAAATAATACAAAAAACGTTGCTCCCTCAATATCCTTGAAGGTCGACAATGTAATGCCAGTTTCATAAACATCATCAACTATAAGTGAATTTTTTTTTGGTTCTGAAATTAATTCAAGTTTTAATTTATGGCTTAGTGTTACAGCAAGGCATAATCCACCACGAGGAACTCCATAAATTCCAGAAAACTTTTTATACATACATTTATTAGCTATTTGTTCTACGCTCTTATCAAATTCGTTCCACGTAAAATTAATTTTCATCTTAATTTCCTTTCTTTTCTGTTGTAGTTGCATAATTTGATGCAATTACACTTAAAAGTGCTACTACCTGCTCATTTGGACAACTAGTATTTTTTTTTAAATTTTCACATTCATTTATTATCTTGGTGTATGTATCTTCGACAATCCCGTTCATTTGATCGATACTAAAGGAATATGGCTTATTCATTTTTAAATTATTAGATAATATTATTTTTACTTAAATATCCTTCTAAGTAAATATTTTTAGTATTTAAAGATAAAATTATTCCCACATGGGTTCATTTAATTTCTCAATCCCAACTGAAGAAGGTACATAAGTATGTAAATTTTCAATTTTTATAGCCCATTTTTTAGAGTTACCCTTTAAACTCTGGCTTTCAATTAGGTTTGTTAGGGGAATCCTTTTTCTTACCTTAAGAAGACCTAGACAAGCTTCCCAAGCTTCTTGATTTTTATAAATATCCAACCAAAAATCAAAAATATTTTCCAAGATTTCTAAAGGGATATCAAATGAGATTCCCATTGAAGGCCTTTCAATTAAATAATTTTTGATCTTTAGTTCATTTAATAAATTATTTATGTTTAGATTAATAGCTAAAAGAATATCTTTTGCTGATTCATTCCCTATTAATTCTTTTCTATGGCAATCTAGAAGGTTTTTGTCCTCAAGAATATTTTCATCGCAATTTTTTATTCCCACAATCCAAAATCCTTCTCCATTATTTAATCCACTTGCAAGAAATAGATATTGTGCTGAATTCTCCAAAATATAAAATCATTTCTTCATTTTTAACATTTATTACTAGAAATGAAAATATTCTTTCCTGTGCAAATAACAATCTTTATACTCGTATAGATAATTGAGTTGTTAAAATTAAGTTTTACTAAAATGTTTGACTTACAAGAGCTAAAACTAATGTTTTGGGATCCCACTGATTTGATAATAAATAATATAAATAGATTTCTTAATAAAAATAAAACTATTAAACTTATTTTTTCTTAGGAAACAATTTTCCTATTTTCTCTTTTTGCAAAGACTCTTTTTTTGTTCTAATTTTTTTATCTTCAAGAGATTCTTTATTAGTACTTACAGCATAAATAATGTAAAAAATCATACCAGTAAATATTATTCCTAAAAAAAGTATCAATATTCCTAATGGTTCATTAGGACTGAAAATTTTGAGATCAAAAGCTGTATTTAGGGAAATTATCATCAATTCAGTACTTCCTTGATAAACTTTAGGTAAAATCTAATTGATTTCTTCGTAACCAAAGAATGTAGTATTGTCTGAATTCTTATATCCATTAGCTGCTTCCTGAGGATTCTGACTGTCAAATTTTCTTGCTCTAGCATGAATCATGTTGAATGGAAAAATAACAGCTCCTATAAAAAAATGTAGTATTAAAAAGTCTGAAGGTAGTCCATTAGTCCAATCAGGGAAAAATAGCAATGTCATCAATGATTCGTACATATTAGTATTCAAATAAACCTCAAACTATTATTACTGAACTTATCTCATTACTTTTATAATTTAATAAATTGAAATTTAATTTTTTTTCTAATAACTATACGATTTAATTTAAAATACTTAAAAAAAACTATTATGATATCTATAATTGTTATTTTATTTAGGTATTGTTAAAGTTCCTTTTGGGTTTATTTATCTTTATAAATCATTTATTTTATCCTTCAATAGGTTTAGCATTTGACACTTCCGACCCTAGCGTCAGTTTGCTTCAAAATAGGATCTCTAATAATTTTTCGAAAAAATATTGCAGGGCTATTCAAAATGGGTTTTCTAAAGATGAAGCAATGAAATCGGCAATCGTAAAAACTGAAAATATTATATCTTTTTCTTACAATCCTCAAAAAAAATGGATTGAAAAAGATGATCTGGCAAATCAAATTTCATTACAGGTAGTAAATGATTGTGGATGGTCATTTGGATTAATTGGAAAGGAGGGAGTTGATTATTTTAAATCTTATTTTCTAGAAATTTATGAAAAAACAACTCCTGACATAAATTTTTCTAGATAGCTTAAGGTTCATGAATAATATCTCAGACAAATTAGTACTGGCTATAATATTGATTACAGTTCTTTTTGTATTTAGCTTAATTTTTTCAGTAAAATCACCTGAGAGAAAGATTATAGATTCGCCATTATTGTGGAAAGAAGATTATTCTAACATCGCAGTCTTCAAGAACAATAAAATACAATACGAAGAAAAAATAATTTAAATTAGATAATATGCTAATTTAGGAAATTATATTTAAGCCTGATTAAGAAATTTTTCTAAATTTTAATAAATTTGCAATTTATTTTTTTAATTCAAGTTGTTTAAAAGAACTGAAGCTAGTCTTAAATCATCATTAAACCATGCTCGAATTGCCATAGCCCTCCTAGGATCATAAAAATTTTGTTTTCTATACCAATTAAGAACTTCTGAATCTGATTTCTTACCATTACAAGATAAACAACATGGTACGCAATTACTTGTACTGCTTGTACCCCCTTTTGACATTGGTTGAAGATGATCAAGTGATTCTGATGGTTTCCCGCAATAAATGCATTTATATTTTGTAAGTTTATTAAGTGATTCTCTCCACGTTTTATTACTTATCTTGGGACATAGCTGATCAAGGTAAATTGCATCTTCTCTATGCATGATATTCTTGACAATTTCGTCAATGATAACAGTTTTTTATCATAATATGATTAAAAAATAAGGAACTATTCTATGTACTTCTTACGTTTCTTTTTAAAAAATTTATGTTGAATTATGATTTTATGGAAAACTTGTTTTTTTTAAATAATCGTCGTATAAAAATACGTTAATTTTCAACCTCTTTAATAAAAGAAAAAAAAAGACCTTACATACGTAAGGCCAGGTGATGGGGAACCTTATTTTTAAACCAATTTCTTAAAAAATGCAACCCCCTATCTGTAGTGCTAAATCGTGACTCGTAATACGCTACAGATAGTGTTTTAATAATTTTCACCAATGTATTTCTTCTGATTTTGAAATTATTTTTAAATTTCTAATTTGCTAAAAATCATCTTATTTCATGATTTAAAGTGTTTTTTGGTAATTAAACTTGTTATAGGTGACATGCATTGTATTATTCGTATGAACTTTGTTAATTAAGAAGTATTAATGATTGAATTAACATTACTTACACTTTTAAACTATGTTGGAGATAATTTTTGTAAATATAGAGATGTAGGTCATGATAATTATAAATCTTTACTTCTTTCTTACAGTGATGCAAGTAATAAATTTGGACCATTAGAAGTTAAAAAGGTTATTGAGAAATCAGAAAATTTTAAAGTTACTGCGCTTGCTATTGCTGCAATTAAGTGCCCTCAGCATATAGTTAAATAATGAAGTTTGAATTAAAAACTGAAAATAAAAATTATTTAGAGAAATTTTCAAATACTTTAATGACTATTTCTGCTCTAGTTTTAATTATTATCTTTTGTGATGCTTCACTTAAATTAAGAATAATTTCAAGACATTATCAAATTCACTACAATTGTAAAACTCTATCTATTGAAAAATCAAATTCTAATTTCAAAAAACTAGCAAAGCTTTCTAAGCTAAAAAGTAAACAAAGAATTTGGGAATTTTGTAAGGAGTTCGTTAAATAATATTTAGCTAGAGGCTGATGAATAGAATCTTAATGCAAATAGCCAAAACCTTCTAGAGGTAAATAGAAATACCATTGCAACAATTACTTCAAGCAATATTTTCCATATTTCAGAAAGTCCTAGGAAAACTTCAGAAGGTATTGTGGTTATAAATGCAATAGGAACAAATACACTAAAAAAAATTCTAAGAGTAAATGAAAATGAATTCAAAGGAAACCTTCCGATGTATAGGAACGATCTTAATACTTCAGTTGCGTTCCACGTCTTCACAAACCAAATAGTTGTTGTAGAAATAAAAAACCATAAGCTATATAAAATACAAATTGAACATATTATGGTAATCAAACATAAAATCAGAAAACTTAAAGTTAAATTTATTTGATTTATTTTGATGCAGTACAACAATAAGAAAAATCCAAGCATTATTTCTAAAATGCCAGAAGGAGTTAATTTTTTTAAGGAGATAAAAAATTGACTATCAATAGGTTTTAAAAGTACAAAATCTAAGGTGCCTTCTCTTATGTGTTTAACTATTTCTGTAAGATTAGGGTTGAACCATGTATTGGTTATTCCATTTAGAATTGTATAAATACTTTGAATTATTAGCGCCTGTTCAAATTCCCAGCCTCCAATACTGTTATTGTTTTGAAAGAATATTGATAATAAAAAAATACTCCCTATTAAACTTAAAATTGCAGTTATTAAATCAATTAATATATTTGTTTTATACTCCAATTCAGAAGCTAAAGAAGTATGTAAAAATTTTCTGTAAACTTTTAAATATTTTCTTGTTTTCACGATCCCATCGCGGTATATTTTTTCGTCCCTGAAGACCATATTTTTCTAAATAATGGGAAGAGCAAAAGAATCCATAGTATTTGCATACTTAATCCACCACTAATATTTGTTGCATTCCCTGATAGTAAGTTTGCAGGGAAATCAATTAGATACGGAAAAGGGGTGAAATAAATCCAGGATTTCACATATTCTGGAAAGGAAACAACTGGTGCTAAAAGACCTGAGAGAAATAATGTAGGGATAAATAACAATCTTTCAATTGATGATGCTTTTTCTGTCCAGAAACATAGACATGCAATTATTGACTGAATTAAAAATTGAATTAAGAAAGAAAAGAAAGTTGATATTGTAGATAATAATAAAATACCTAAACTTGGTATCCATATACTTTCTCGATTAAAAATAAAAAAGAAAAATATTATTATTAAAGCGAAAGGAAGTCTTGTTATTTGTTCAGCTAAATGTTGTGCAAAATACCTGAAAAATGGATTTAAAGGTTGAATTAAATAAGGAGATACTTTGCCCATAAGAGTATCTTCTTCAAAGCTAAATACTACCCATACTACTGAAAACTGCCTTACAAAAAATGCACACAAAAAATATCTTGAAAGCATAATATTACTTATATTTATGGATTCATTAAGGTTATTGTTTGTCCATATATTTAACATAAAAAAAGGAATAATTCCTGAAATCGCCCATAATGCAATCTCTACCCTATATTCCAGCATGTTTGAATATTGTACCTTTAATAAGGTAAAAATTTTATTGTTAATCAATTTAGATATCATAATCTTTTTTAATTAATATTTTCCCAATAATTTCATCTATAGGGGGTTCGTTTATATAAAGGTCTTCAATATCAAAATTATTTAGGATTGTTTTCAATGAAGAAGTAATAGAGTTATTGTCAATTATTATTGTGATTTCATTCTTTGTTTTATTTTTAACATTAAAACCTGAATTTTCTAATTGATTTGCATCTTCATCCGAGCTGCAAACTATTAATATTTCTTTAACAGGAGATAATTTTTTTAATAATAAATCAAGTTTCCCATCATATGAGATGGATCCATTGTGCACACATATAACCCTTTTGCATAGCGATGTAATATCTTTCATATAATGACTCGTTAAGCAAATAGTTGCATTAGTTTCTTTATTATATTTTTGAAGAAATTTTCTTAAATTTCTTTGTGCATTGATATCTAAACCAAGTGTAGGCTCGTCTAAAAATAGAATATTTGGTTCGTGTATCAATGCTGCTAGTAATTCTGACTTCATACGCTGACCTAGTGATAGTTTTCTAACAGGTATGAAAAGTTCTTCACCAATTTCAAGCATGTCTGATAATTTTTTTATTCTTTTTTTTGCTTCGAAATTATCTAAGTCATATATTGATGCATTCAAATAAAATGACTCTATTGGTGGGAGATCCCAAATAAGTTGTTGTTTTTGACCCATTATTAAAGTTATGTTTTTCAAGAAATTTTCTTTTCTTCTGAAGGGTAAGTATCCTGAAACTGAAATTGAACCTTGACTTGGATAAATTAAGCCACAGAGCATTTTTAAGATTGTTGTTTTCCCAGCTCCATTAGCACCTAAAAAACCTACTATTTCTCCCTCTTTGACTTCAAAACTTATATCTTTTATAACTTTTATACTTTTTGTTTGTCTTTTGAAAAAATGTTTAATTGTACCTTTAATTCCTGGTTCTTTAGAAGAGATATTAAATGACTTGGACAAATTTTTTACATCGATAATATTTTTATCCATTTCAATTATGAAAATATTGTTTTGTTTTTACTTGAATTTTTAAACTCCCTTAATATTAGAAAAAAAAATTATGATTTAAAAAATATCTTTAAACGATACAATTAACCAGAGAAAAAAGTTAATTGGATTTAATAACTCATTAATCTTATGTTTATTTTCATATTTTAACTGTTTTAAAATATCAAATATCAAATTATTGTTTTCTTTTTTATCATTAATTATTTTTATTACATCACCATTCTCGTCGAGAAGATCAATTTCATCTTCAAAAAACCATTGTTCTTTCCCATTAGATAATTGCAAAACGACTCCTATCCCTTTACCATCAGTTATTCTAAAATCACAGATCTTACCCACTGAAGAATAACTAATAGCATCAACGATATCTTTAGTAAGTCTATCCTTCGATAATTCTAAATTGACTTTAGCAGAATTCCCTATTTTAGTTTTATCTAAAATTGACATTTTTTAAGTTATTATACCTATTGATAAAAGAATTATGTGGTTCTTTGCGTACTATTGATTTACTTTTATTAAGATTCTTTGAAAATCGCTTCAAAGATTCTTTTTATTGAAATTGTTAATATTCTTAAAAAGACAAAAAATAACCCTAGCCAACCTAAAATAACTGCTATGGATAGCAAGCTTGAGCCTAGATCTCGCTGTAGCAAATTCTGCATTTATTTCTGAATTCATAAATGTCAATATACTTTAATAAAATACTAAATCAATATAAAAGGGAAATAATATGATGTTTTTAAATTCTTTTTTATTGAACTATTTATTAGAAATGATTTATGAGTTAAGATTTTATGAGAAATTATATTAAATATTTTGGAACTAACTTTAAACTCTTACCTTGGAATATTATTTATCATTATTGGTCTAATTGTAAGAGTTGATTTGAAGTTCTCCATGCAAAAAGATCTTTAATACGTACCAATAGGCTTCTTTCAATATGATCTAAAATCCTTAAATTTATAAATTCTTTATTTATTGACGAAAATAATTACTGCAATAATTAAAAAAGCAGCCCTAGAGCTGCTTATACATGGTGGCGGGGGGGAGATTTGAACTTCCGACCTTCGGGTTATGAGCCCGACGAGCTACCAGACTGCTCTACCCCGCGTCATATACATAGCATACATCTGAAAGTGTTATTTTTCCCAATTATTTAGGATTCTTGGAATTTTAATTGACCTTCAACTTCAATTCGAACCCCCTCAGAAAAATTAAATACCTTTTCTTCAATGTCTTGAATTCTTAAATCAGATATCCACTCTAACTGTTTTAGCAAGTGAAGACCCACTGCATGCTTAGCTCTTTTTGAACCATCTTCTACTTTCAAGGCAAGTCCTATCCCCTCATTTACCTTACATAGGCACTGGATTCCCTCAGCACCACCTTTACTTATAACTTGTCCATGGGAACCCTTAATTATCTCAGTGTCAAATTTATTGTTGTCACTTATCATTATTGGGTTAGTTGTCATAGCTCTACTAATTTGCTCTAATTCAGCATTTTCGGAACTGCTAAGAAGAGAATATAACTTGGACATTTCTATTAGTTTTAAATAAAGAGTTGGAGCACCACAATCGTCACGTTCTGCGTTTATTTCAGATCTGGGAATTTCAAGAAATTCAGAAATAATTCTGAATATTTCAATTTGAAGTGGATGATCTCCCTTTAAGTAACTATCTAGTGGCCAATTCATTTTTTTGCAAGTAGCTAAAAAAGCAGCGTGTTTACCTGAGCAATTATGTTCTAAAGGACTTGTCTTTGTTTTTGGACATTTCAGGTTGTTAATATCGATGTCATATTCCCATAAAATTTTGAAGGCTCCCCTTGAATGAAGTTTTGATCCACTATGTGAACCACATGCTAATGCAATTGATTTTGAATCATTATTGATTTTTGATGCTGCGCCACTGCTAACAAATGGTATTGCCTGAAAAGGCTTTAAGGCGGACCTGATGAAACTTTTATATTCTGGATTGCCTGCACACATTAAAACTCTCCCTTTTTTATCACTAATAACAGCATGAATTTTATGAATAGATTCAATATTTGAACCTCGCATTAAAGTAGCTTGTAATGGAGGATTATTTGATGTATAAAGGTTTTTGAAGTTTAAACTCATTTAAAAATTGTTATATTGAAAAAGCAAAACGCCAGATAAAATTAATACTGAAATAATAGAAAGAATTTGAATTAAATTTTTTAAAATCGGCTTCACCTCAATTGAAGCAATTAGTGATTCTTTTTCTTTTAAAACTAACGGTTTTATCCATACCTGACCGTCATACCAACCGGATTCTTCATACTCAACTTTTTCAGATGTCAATCTCTTAAATACATGATTCCAACCAAGATATAACCTTATAGTAATTATGAGAGGTATTGATAAGCTACTAAAAATACTTAACAGAGTATATTTTAAGAGGGATGTTTTAAAATAGATACTTCCTGAAGAAATAACTAGAAATAGAACAAAAGCAGCTACCCAAAATTTGATCAATATTATAAGTAGTGTTTTTTTTGTTTTTGGCCAAGAAAAAATGATAGATTTTGATAATTCAATAAATTCATTTGTTGGTTGTTGCTCTCTAGGGACTGGACATTTAGATTCGTTCATATAATGACAATTATGGAAATGTAAGATTATCCCCATTACTCCAAAATGATTCAAGGTCATAAAATTTTCTTATCTCTGGTTGAAAAATATTTACAATTAAATCACCATAATCAAGTAAAGCCCATTTCGCCTCGTTAACACCTTCTTTTCTTATTGGTTCAATTTTAGCCTTATCTCTCAGCGCTCCCTCAACAGAGTTAGTTATAGATCTAACTTGTACATCAGATAATCCTTCTGCAATCAATATCCATTCACTTATGAATGATACCTTGTCAATTTTTATTAGTTTTATATCTTTTGCCTTTTTTTCATCACAAGCTTTAGCTGCCATTAAAACCAAACTTTTATTGTCCATATACATTTTCGCTCGAGACTGATTTCTCTGAACCTTCTTGTTGAGATAATTCTGATCTAGCTTTTTCAGCACTTTTTCTCAAGGCATCTAATCTATCCTCAAAGAAACTTCTTCGTTTCTTTTTTCGAGTTTT
>CACOFO010000014.1 GCA_902626435.1 uncultured Prochlorococcus sp. | reverse complement strand
GGTATAGCAATTATAAATTCAAAAACAAATTATATTACTTGTAACAAAGCAAAAGGAAAACTTGAAAATTTAAAAAGTAACATTAAAGAAAAAAATATTCCTGGAACTGTTGGGATAGGTCATACCCGTTGGGCAACCCATGGAAAACCTGAATTTAAAAATGCGCATCCTCATACCGATAGTTCAGGCACCATAGCAGTTGTTCAAAATGGTATTATTGAAAATTTCCAAGATTTAAAATCTAGATTGGAAAAAGAGGGGGTAACTTTTAATTCTGATACAGATACCGAAGTAATTCCCCATCTTATTGAAAGAGAATTAAATACCTTAAGTAAACTTAATCTTGAGAATAATGGTTCAAAATTATTAGTAGCTGTAAGAAATGTATTATCTGATTTAATAGGGTCTTATGCCTTGGCAGTTTTATGGACAGGTGCCCCAACCTCTCTCGTAGTTGCAAGAAGACAAGCACCTTTAATTATTGGTTTGGGTGAAGGAGAATTTATTTGTGCAAGTGATACGCCAGCTATTGCAAATTTTACAAATATTATTCTGCCTATGGAGGATGAGGAAATAGCTTTACTAACCCCTCTTGGAATAGAAATATATGACTCAAATAATGAGAGACAATATAGAAATCCAGTTTCTTTAAAAGTCTCTGAACAAATAATGGATAAGATGAATTTCAAACACTATATGTTAAAAGAGATATACGATCAGCCAAGCACTGCAAAAAACTGGTTGGAAAATTATTTAATTAAAAACTTAGAAAATGGACAATATGAAATCAACTATCCTTTTGATACAAAGTTTTTTGAATCAGTTGAGAGAATTGAAATTATCGCTTGTGGGACAAGTAAACATGCTGCAATGGTTGGTAGCTTTTTATTAGAACAATTTTCAGGTATTCCTACAAATGTCTTTTATGCAAGCGAATTTCGATATTCACCACCTCCACTACTGCCAAATACATTAACTATTGGAGTCACTCAATCAGGAGAGACTGCTGACACAATTGCAGCTATTGATATGGAAATTAAAAGAAGGTCTTCTATTGAAAATAAAAAATTTAAACCCAACCTTATTGCAATAACTAACAGAAAAGAGAGCTCGATAGGAAGACAGGTTTCAAATATCATCGATCTCTGCGCAGGAATAGAAGTGGGAGTTGCAGCGACAAAAACTTTTTTTGCACAATTACTTGCTTTTTATGGATTAGCTATAAAATTTGCAAAAGTTAAAGGAAGTCAAAGTCCAGATGAAATAGGTAAATTAATAAAAGAACTTATAAAACTGCCTCCATTACTAGAGGATCTTTTAGAGAAACATAATGAGTCTTCAGAAAAACTAGCACATAATTTTTTTAATATTAAAGATGTTATTTTTTTAGGAAGAGGCATAAATTACCCTATCGCTCTTGAAGGAGCTTTAAAACTAAAAGAAATTAGTTATATACATGCCGCTGGATATCCGGCTGGTGAAATGAAACATGGTCCAATAGCTTTGTTAGATAAAAAAGTACCTGTAATTTCTATTGCTTCTCCAGGAGAAGTTTTCGATAAAGTTATAAGTAATGCTCAAGAAGCAAAAGCTCGAGATTCATATTTGATTGGAATTGCTCCTGAATGTAATGGAACTGAAATCTTTGATTATTTAATGAAAATCCCTTGCTCCAATGAATGGATTTCACCTTTACTTAATATATTGCCGTTACAACTATTGAGTTACCATATAGCAGCGCATAGAGGCCTTGACGTTGATCAACCAAGAAATTTAGCTAAAAGTGTCACCGTTGAATGATGATTCTTGTATAAATGATTATTTAAAGATCTAAAAGTCCCTTGGGAGGATTAATGGTTAGAAAATTATTTTTTATATCTACTAATGGGACTATTTCTCTAACAAATGGTATGAGAACTTTTTTTTGATTTTTAAATAGTTCGATAACAAGTAAATTATTTTTTTCATTTTCTAAATTAAGAACTCTACCAATTATTTTTAATTCATTATTTTCTAAAATCTTGACCTCCAGATTTATAAGTTCCAACAAGTGAAATTCTTCCTTTTTTAATTTAGGCAATTTATCTGTTGGTACGAGAATTTTAAATTGTTTAAGTTGCTCTGCATGATTTCTAGTATTTACTCCATGGAACTTTACTATGAAGGTTTCTTTTCCAGGCTGTTTGAAACCAGATGTAAGTTCTATTTTTGAAAGAGGTTCATTTTCTTTTTGTAACCATCTCATTCCAGGTTTTATAAATCTTTCTTCAAAATCACTTAGAGATTTAACCTTTACCTGTCCATTAATTCCATGGCATGATGTTATCAAACCAACAATCAACCATTCATTTTTATTTGTCATATATTGTATTTAGATAAATTGTTTTATGGAATCATCTACAAAACCCATACTCCCTGGTTCTTTTGTTGTTGTAAAAGATAATAACTCTATATATAGAGGATACAAAGGGTTTGTACAGAGAGTTACAAAAAAAAAGGCAGCTGTTCTGTTTGAAGGAGGTAATTGGGATAAACTTATAACTTTTCAGCTTACGAATTTAAAAATTGTTTAAATATTAGATTTTACCAATAGTTATAAATTTTTCTATCAAGACTTTAGCTGCATTTGTTTCTGCTTGTTTATGAGATTTGCCGAATGCAGATGATTCTTTTATTCCTTCTATAAATATATCGCAAGAAAATCTTTTAGGGTCCCCATTTTTCTTTGACACTTCAATTATTTTATAGGCTGGCAAATCAAAACCTTTACTTTGGCACCATTCTTGCAATACTGTCTTAGATTTGAATTTGTATGGAGCTTTTAAAAATATTTCGGAATCTTTTTCCCAAATATCATCCAACCAAAGATTTACTTCTTGAATTGAATTAAAGCACTTGTAAACGGCACCGATTAAAGCTTCAGTAGCTTCACAAATAATAGTATTTCTTGAATTTTCATCACCAATAGCTTTGGGTCCTTTGATTATTAATTTCTCAATATCAATTTTTTCCCCTAATTGAGTTAACCATTCATCACTTACAATTTGTGCTCTTAACTCTGATCTTTCTCCTACACTCATTTGAGGATATTTTTTTTCAATAAAATTAGAAGCAGCTAATCTGAGAACTGCATCTCCGAAAAATTCTAGTTTTTCGTAATTTATTATTTTGTCCTCTGAGGAATGGATTAATGCTTGATTGAAATCTTGAAAAACTAAAATGTTTTGTGTGTTAATTATCTCAGAAAATCTTTTTGATTTGATATTTAAAGACTTTAAAAAAGTAGTTATTTGATTAATTCTGTTTTCCTTAATTATATTTGTCATCTGATTTGAATAATCACAACAATTAGAAAGCAGGTCATAAGCCGGGTTCTGTTCATCTTAATTAAGATGGGCAATCATCTATCTAGAACTGGAATTACTTCACAGTCTCAAGCGGCGCTTAAAAGTAGATTGTGTAATGGTCATAAATCTACTAAGCCTTGCTCCCAGCCGGGGTTTACCTAGCCAACACTTCTCAATGTTGCTGGTGCGCTCTTACCGCACCCTTGCACCCTTGCCATACATAAAGTATTAGGCGGTATGTTTCTGTGGCACTATCCTCACGGTTACCCGCACTGGGAATTACCCAGCAAGCTTGACCATGTGGGAGCCCGGACTTTCCTCAATAAAGTTTTATTTTGGAAACAAAATAAAACTTTATTGCGATTGCCTCTCCTGCTTTCATTTAGCATAATACTTAATACTCCAAAAATCATCTATTGGGGCTGTAGCTCAGCAGGATAGAGCAACGGTTTCCTAAACCGTAGGTCGTGGGTTCGACTCCCGCCAGTCCCGTAAAAATAAAAAACTATATGTAGTATGTGTGCAAACTTGCTACTCTCTAGCTAGCGTATAATTAGTAATAAATCTTTTATGGCTAAGTTGCATGATATGCGTTTAAAGCTCTTAATTCAACAAGAGCATGAACTCATTTCTAAATCCCAACCTAATGATTTAGATCTTTCAATAGTTCAAGCAAGATGCCTATGCTGGCTTGCTTTATTGGCGGAAGCTCACGAAGATCAAGCAAATGATGCTGAAAAAAGAGGAGATACCGAGCAAGCAATGGGATGGTTTGCTGATTCTATGAGACTAAGAGATGTCATTAATTTGGTTACTAGTATTGAGATACCTTTGCCAGATAGTCCAGATTCACTTGATGAAAATGACGAATTATTAGATGGTCCTACAATTTTGCCCAAATAGTGAGATGATATAAAAAGAATTATATTTTCTTTTGGCTGAAGAACCATGTCAATGCTCTGATTGTCAGAGATTTTACAAACAGCATGATCGTTTGATTAGGGAATATCCTACTTTTAAACAGCAACAAGAATTGAATTGGGCATCTATTCAATCGTTTAGAACTCTTTGTACTAAAGTAACTGATGAGCTGCAGAGAAAATTATCTGAAAGAGATTCAAATGAAGATAATGTTCTTGAAGAAACACATATTACTAATACAGAAATTACTGAAGCTTTAGATGAACTTGAAAGTGTTAATGCCTACTTGTATTCAATTGAAGCATTAATTGAAAAAATATTTGATACAAAAGTATCAAACAATATTGAATCAAAATTTAAAGAAATAGCAAATGAATTAGCACCAGACCCATTAAATTTGGATAGATTAATTTTGAATAGATTATTTCATCAAACTCCAGATTCACCAGATAAGAAAAATATTAATTAGTTAACTCTTCGACATCGCAAGTGATTTCTACTGGCATTGGAGAAACTTTCCAAATAGATTTACAGTACTCTCTAATGGATCTATCTGAAGAAAAATATCCTGATCTAGCAGTATTTAATAACGCCATTTTATTCCAAGACTTTTTATTATTCCAGCATTCACTGACTACATCTTGTTTATTTAAGTAGTCTTTAAAATCAGCCATAACAAAAAATGGGTCATGGCCCGTCAAGCTACTTAATAAAGGTTTAAATAATTCTTTATCCCCGTTACTAAAGTGCCCGATTTCAATTAGGCGTATTACCTCTTTAAGCTCTGGGCATTGATCAATAAAAGTTTTGGGGTCATAATTATTATTTTTTAAATCCATAATTTCGCTTTCGGTTTTACCAAAAAGAAAGAAATTCTCTTTTTTTACAAGATCTCTTAATTCCACATTAGCTCCATCTAAGGTTCCAATAGTTAATGCTCCATTCATGGCAAACTTCATATTTCCAGTACCAGATGCTTCTTTTCCTGCAGTTGAAATTTGTTCTGAAAGATCCGTTGCTGGATAGACAATTTCACCAAGTTTAACGTTATAGTCTGGTAGAAAAACAACCCTTAATAAACCATCCATATCTGGATCAGAATTAACTACATCCGCAATACCATTAATGAATCGAATCATTAGCTTTGCCATAAAATAACCTGGTGCAGCTTTACCTCCAAATATTATTGTTCTTGGAACTTCATACTTGTTTGTACTATTTTTGATTCTTAAATACTGAGCAATAATTTGTAGGGCGTTTAAATGTTGTCTTTTATATTGATGAATTCTTTTTACTTGAACATCAAATAAACTTGATGGATCTACAAGTATTCCAGTTTTTGAATGTATAAAACTAGCTAATTTTCTTTTGCCACTTAATTTAGTTTCTTCAAATTTTTGTAAAAAATTATTGTCATCTTTTTTTTCTTCTAACTTTTTAAGAAGTTCCATATTTGTTATCCAATTAGGGCCAACCTCTTCTTCTAGAAGGTTAGATAATGATGGGTTTGACAGAGCAACCCATCTTCTGGGAGTAACCCCATTAGTTACATTAGTAAATTTTTCAGGCCAAAGTGCTGCGAACTCAGGAAGAAGCTGTCTTTTTATTAGATCTGAGTGAAGAGCTGCGACACCATTTATATGATGTGCTCCAATTGTAGCCAAGTGAGCCATTCGAACTGATTTGGAGCCTTCTTCATCAATAATTGAGAGTTTTTGAAGGATTTTGTCATCACCGGGATAACGTAATCTTAATTGTTGTAGGAATCTCCAATTAATTTCATAAATAATTTCTAGATGACGAGGAAGAAGATCATTAAATAAACCTAGATCCCATTTTTCTAAAGCTTCTGGTAGTAATGTGTGATTAGTATAAGCAACTGAGGAGGTTGTTATTTTCCAAGCTTTATCCCAACCTATTTGATATTGGTCAATAAGAAGTCGCATTAATTCTGCAACTGCAATAGCAGGATGGGTATCATTCAATTGAACCGTCCAATGCTTAGGGAATTCTGTTATTGATATCGATCTTTTTTCAAGGCTTCTTAACATATCCTGAAGAGAACAACTTACAAAAAAGTGTTGTTGTTTGAGTCTTAATCTTCTTCCTTCATCAGTTCCATCGTTTGGATATAGAACTTTTGAAAGAGTTTCGGATGCAACTTTTTCTTCTACTGCACCATAATAATCACCAATATTAAATGCGTAAAAGTCAAAGCTTTCTGTTGCATCAGCTCTCCATAATCTTAATCTGTCACATGTATTGACTCTGTATCCTAAAACTGGAACATCATGAGGTACTCCAATTGCATGTTCTGAGGGGATCCATCTTGATCTATAGTTCCCTTTATCATCTCTATAACTTTCAGTTCTACCTCCAAAACCAACAAAACATGATTCGTCTGGTTGTGGAAGTTCCCATGGCCAGCCACCTTTTAGCCATTTATCAGTTACTTCAACTTGCCAACCATCTCTAATTAACTGATTGAATATGCCAAATTCATATCGAATTCCATAACCAACAGCTGGAACTTGAAGGGATGCTAATGATTCCATATAACACGCTGCAAGTCTGCCAAGTCCACCATTACCTAATCCGGGTTCTTCTTCAACTTCAAGAATTGTTGACAATGATTCGATGCCAAATCTTTTTAAAGCATCTTCTGCTTCTTGCGTTATTCCAAGATTGAGAAGATTATTACTTAATTGGGGCCCTATTAAAAATTCTGCTGATAAGTAAGCTACTGTTTTTTGTGGTTTTTTTCTAATGACTTCCTGACTGGCTAAATATCTTGTCATTAACCTATCTTTAACTGCGTAACTTAAAGCCATATATAAGTCGTGAGGGCTCGCAGAAGTAGCTAACTTTCCAAGGGTATAAAACAGATGGGCTGTCATTCCTTGGAAAACAGCATCAGAATCCATGCCAGCTTTCTCAGGATCTAAGTAGCAGCCTGGGGTGGGCAAACGTAAATCGAAGGGTTCGTTGGAATTCATTGGATTAACCATACATTGACAATAGCCATTTTTGAGAAAATTTCTTAGTTGTAACTTCAGATCCACACTTGTTGAGTATTTTTGGCTTTTTCTTACATATTTCTTAAAGTGGGCCCTCAATAAACTATCTTCCAATTAGGTAGTTTATTTTTTTACACTTAGAATGTACCCTTTACTTGCTGAATTAAGTGCACATGATTTAGAAGTTGCTGAAACATTGATTGGAGTTATAAGATTTTTATTAATTTTCTTAGCAGCAAGAGTATTAGCAGAAGTATTAGTAAGACTAAGTTTACCAACTATTGTAGGTGAGCTTCTCGCAGGGGTTGTAATAGGAGCATCAGGATTCCATTTATTGATACCGCCTTCAACGGGAACGGAACTAAATGAGGGACTCGTAAATGTTATTAGTTCGTTAGCTTCAATTCCTCCGGAAGCAGTGCCAGATGTTTATTTCGAAAGTTTTCCATCACTTCAAGCCGTAGCAACACTTGGCTTATATGCTCTTTTATTTTTAACAGGATTAGAAAGTGAGTTAGAGGAATTGGTAGCTGTGGGTGCTCAGGCTTTTACAGTTGCTATGGCAGGGGTAATCTTACCGTTTGCCTTTGGAACTCTTGGATTAATGTTTATTTTCCAAGTAGATCTAATTCCAGCAGTTTTTGCTGGAGCATCTATGACAGCTACAAGTATAGGTATTACTGCAAGTGTTTTTGGTGAATTAGGATATTTGAAAACTAGAGAAGGACAGATTGTTATTGGGGCAGCAGTGCTAGATGATATTTTGGGAATTGTTATTCTTGCAGTTGTTGTGGCTCTCGCTGCAGGAGGTTCTTTGGAAATTGCTCCTATTGTTAAATTAGTCGCGGCAGCAGTAGTATTTGTTATTGCTGCTATCGCATTAAGTCGAACAGCAGCTCCAGGATTTGATTGGTTATTAGATAGATTGAAAGCTCCTGGAGCTGTAGTAGTGGCATCCTTTGTGATACTTGTTTTATGTTGTTTTGTCGCAACAGCCATTGGATTAGAAGCAGCTTTAGGTGCTTTTGCAGCAGGATTGATTCTTAGTAGTTCTAAAAATAATCATGCAATACAACAATCTGTATTACCTTTAGTTTCTTTATTCGCAACTATTTTCTTTGTATTAGTTGGAGCTGGAATGGATTTATCAGTTATTAATCCACTTGATCCAACAAGTAGATCAGCTCTTATAGTTGCAGGATTTTTATTAGTTGTTGCAATTATTGGAAAAATTGCAGCCGGATGGGTATTTTCGAGTGATAAACCTACAAATAGATTAGTTGTGGGTTTGGGTATGATGCCTAGAGGAGAGGTTGGTTTGATTTTCCTTGGGCTAGGAACAAGCGCTAAGTTGTTAACTCCTTCTCTTGAAGCAGCTATTTTATTAATGGTTATAGGAACTACATTTCTTGCACCTGTTCTCTTGAGAATTGTTTTAAAAGATAAGCCCCCTAATGATGGCAATAAAATTTCAGATGATGTTGCAGCTGATCCGGTGGGTCTTCTTTAGGAAATAAGTTTATTAGAATCAACCAATACAAGATTTTAAGAAATGGAAAAATCAGCTTTGATAGATAGTGATTTAAATTATGACTGGAATTTTTTAAATTATCCAATACATACTGTTTCAGCTTACCCTGAACAAACATCAAAAGATTTCGCAATTTTATTAATTCATGGTTTCGGTGCTTCTACGGATCATTGGAGATTTAATATCCCTGTTTTGAGTACAAAATACGAAGTTCATGCTATGGATTTACTCGGTTTTGGAAAAAGTCCGAAGCCTCAGGACGTCGAATACTCAGGATCTTTATGGAAAGATCAGGTTGTCGCTTATGTAAAAGAGAAAATAAAAAAACCTACAATTGTCGTTGGAAATTCATTAGGTGGTTATGCAGCATTAGCAGCTGGTGCAGAATTAAATGAGCTAAACGCTGGAGTGATATTACTTAATGCTGCTGGATATTTTAGTGAAGAAAAAACTATCAAAAAGAATATGTTGCAAACTTCAATTGAAACATTTGCTGGCATATTTTTGAAAAATATTGTTCTTCAACGTTTGATTTTTGAGAATATGAGAAATCCAAAAAATATTAAAAAAACTTTGAATCAAGTTTATGTTGATAAAAAAAATGTTGATGATTTTTTAGTTGAGTCAATAAGGAAGCCTTCGCTAGATTACGGAGCTTTTAATGTTTTTAGAAGTGTATTTAACCCATCAGGTCCTCAGGGATTGCCGTTGGATAAGTTATTCGCAAAGCTAGATGCACCATTATTACTTCTTTGGGGAGGGAAAGATCCATGGATGAATACTCCAAAAAAAAGAAATCTATATAAAAAATTTGCACCAAAGAAAACAAAAGAAATTATTCTTGATGCAGGACATTGTCCTCATGATGAGATACCTGAATTAGTTAATCAGCATATTTTGGATTGGGTTGATTCTCTTTAAGTATAAATTGTGAAACTTGAATTATCTAGTAAAGGCCAAGGAATTTATGTATTTCAATTAGATAAAAATAACTACATTGAATTTTGTCCTGAAAGAGGAGGTGTAATTACAAATTGGGTTTCTGATGGTAGTGAAATACTTTATTTCGATGAAAAAAGATTTATTGATAAGACAAAAAGTATTAGGGGAGGCATTCCAATCTTGTTCCCAATATGTGGAAATCTCAATACCTCTAGTTCAGTATTTGGAAATGGTTATTTGCAATTTCCACAACATGGTTTTGCGAGGGATTTGCAATGGCAATACTCATTCGAAGAAAATCAAAAAATTTTATGCTTATCTTTAAATTCATCTAAAAAAACCAAAAAATATTATCCTTTCGATTTCGAACTAAGAATAGAAGTTACCTTAAAGATTAACTGTTTAGAATTTGAAATTGCGATTTATAATAAGACAGACTTTGCTATGCCTATAAATTTTGGTTTGCATCCTTATTTTAATGTTTCAGATTTCAATAATTTAGAGTTTATTGATAATCCACTTAATTGTCAGGATCAAGAAAGAAATATTATAAGTAATACTTTGGATGAATTAAACAAAATTAATTTAGGAGTTGATCTACTTATGTATACTTCCGGTAGAAGTTCTTTTCGAGATAAAATTTTTAAAAGAGAGGTAACTTTAAATCATCCATATCCTTTTGATTTATTGGTTATTTGGAGTGATCCTCCAAGAAGAATGATATGTCTCGAACCTTGGACTAGTCCCCGAAATTCTTTTGTTGATGGATTTAAAAAAATTATGATTCCTTCTAATGATAGTAAAAGATTAAATGCCTCAATAAAAATAAAATCTCTTAAGTAATTATGCAATACTTATGAAATTTGTCGTTATAGATGATGATCCCACAGGCTCTCAAACTGTACACGATTGCTTATTACTGCTTAAGTGGGACTGCTCAACTTTAGTCAAAGGTTTTGAATCTAAATTTAATTTATTTTTTATTTTGGCTAATACAAGGGCACTATCAGAAAATGATGCGAAATTAACAATAGAGGAAATATGCAAAAATCTTAAAACTGTAATTGCTTCTCAAGCCTATGAAGAAGAAATTATTTTTATAAGTAGAGGAGACTCTACTCTTCGAGGACATAACTTTTTAGAGCCAAGTGCTCTAAATAGTTGCTTAGGTCCTTTTGATGCTACTTTTCATATTCCAGCTTTCATAGAAGGTAAAAGATTAACAATTAATGGATCTCATTTTGTTGATAAAACCCCTATTAGTGAAACAATTTTTGCAAAAGATAAAATTTTTGGATATGAGACAAGTAATGTCAAGAATCTTTTATTTCAGCAGAGTAAATCTCAAATAAATTTTGTAGATATTCAAAACCTTTTTTTGTCAGATATCGAAATGCTAAATGATAAAGAAAATAATATTGTTTTTAAAACACTAAAGAACTTGAAGAATAATAAACATGTAATTGTAGATATCGAAAATTATTCTCAACTAAAAAGATTTTCTTTAGTAATTAAAAAATTAATTAAACACAAAAAATTCCTTTTTCGAACTGCAGCAAGTTTTATAAGTTCAATTTCTGAGAAAAAAAGTGTCTCTCAGAGTGAAATATTTTTCTCTAATTTAAGAATAAGAAATAAAGAAAAGAGTTTTCTTCCAGGACTTATAATTGTGGGGTCTTATGTAGAACTTTCAACAATACAATTGAATAATTTATTAGAGATGAGTAATTGCAATCCAGTTGAATTAGATGTTTTTGAATTCTTTAAAATTACTTCATCAGATAATAATCAGAAGCGAAGGAATTTGTTTAAAAATAAATTTTTGAAAGAAATTAGATTTTCTTTTGAGAAAGGAAAAACTCCTGTTTTGTTTACTTCAAGAAATTTTATAACCTTAAATTCTTCTGAACTATTTAATTTTTATAATTTACTTGCTTGTTTTATTGCTGAATTAGTAGCAGATTTGAAGTATGAAATAGGATATTTGATTTCAAAAGGTGGAATAACAACAAATTTGATTCTTAGTAATGGACTTAATGCAGATTATGTTTATCTTGAAGGACAGATTTTAACAGGTATTTCAGTGGTGACTTATAACCTAAAAAATGGCAAAAAACTTCCCATTGTTACCCATCCTGGGAACATTGGAACTAAAGATTCACTGGTAAATATTTGGAAAGTTTTTGAAAATAAAAATAATTTTTAAATTAAGAAATTCGAGATAATTTCTTCAGCAAAACTACTGCAGGACAAGGGCTCTACTTTTGGTTCCATCAAGCGTGCTAGATCATAGGTGACTTTTTTTTGCGATATTGCCTTACTTAAACCATTAGTAATTAAGTTAGCTGCTTCCTTCCAACCAAAATATTCAAGCATCATTACACCACTAAGAATTACTGAGCCTGGATTAATCTTGTTTAAGCCTGCATGTTTTGGAGCGGTACCGTGCGTAGCTTCGAAAATTGCTGCATTATCACCAATATTTGCACCAGGAGCCATACCTAGGCCACCAACTATTGCTGCAGCTGCATCAGAAAGGTAGTCACCATTCAGATTTAATGTTGCAAGAATTGAATATTCTTGAGGTCTAGTTTGAATTTGTTGAAATATACTATCAGCTATCCGATCATCTACAAGAATAAGTTCTTGCCATTTATCATCTCCATGGGAATGTGATATGGAGGCAATAACTTCTTTAATCTCTTCGCAAATAAATGCTTTTTTATTATTAGTAAGCTTGTCAAAACCTGGTTCTATTTTCCGTGCATTATTTTCAATTGAAATTTCTGGATTTTTTTGAATATTATCTAAAATCCAACTTTCTCTCTCCGTAATGCAGTCTTCTCTAAATTCATTTACTGCCAATTCATATCCCCAATCTCTAAAAGCACCTTCAGTATATTTCATGATATTACCTTTATGTACAAGAGTCACATGCCTTTTATCTCCTGATAATCTTTTTGCATGTTCAATAGCCTTTCTAATATGCCTTTGGCTACCTGATTTACTAACTGGTTTTATTCCAATACCTGATCCGTTTGGTATAGATCTATTTTTTAAATTTTTACTATTTGGTATCACAACATTATTTAAGTGATTAATTAATTCAAGACAATTATCATCTTCCGCTTCCCATTCAATTCCCATATAGATATCCTCAGTATTTTCTCTATAAACAATAATGTCTAAATTTTGGGGATTTTTGTGAGGGCTTGGAGTTCCTGAATAATATTTGCATGGTCTAACACAGCTATATAAATCAAAGATTTGCCTTAATGCAACATTAAGAGATCTAATACCTCCACCGATGGGAGTTGTTAGAGGACCTTTAATTGCCACACCAAAGTATTTGATTGCTTCAATAGTATCTTGAGGGAGATAGTTATATGTTCCATAAAGTTCACAAGCTTCATCGCCTGCATAGACTTTAAACCAATTGATTTTTCTTTCATCTCCATAGCTTTTTTTAATCGCTGAATCAAGAACGATTTGAGTAGCAGGCCAAATATCAACTCCAGTACCATCACCCCTAATGTATGGGACAATTGGGTTATTAGGAACTTGAGGTTTGCCTTGATTAAAAGTTATTATCTCGCCTTCATTCGGTAAAGTTAATTTTTTAAATTTTGGCATAGCATTGAATGAATAAAAGATAACTCATTGAAGTTCCTCGTATTGTAATTTGCGATGAGATATTTTCTTTAAAACCTAGAAATTTATTATTCAAATGTGAATAGAGCATACTTTATTGATCAGCATTTCAACATCTTTATTAAAAGAAAAAGTAGTTAATAAGCAAGTTAAAGCAAATTATGTCATTTTCAAAAAAATACTCAGCTACTTATGAATGCGAGTTCAAATGTAAGTAATGTTGAAATAGCTAATAAAATTGCTTCTACTGCAGCTTTGTTTAGAAAATATTTTCCAGACGCTAGTGTAAACTTCAGTCCCTGGGAAAATTCAAATAATGAATCCATGCAAGATACTATTGATTTTGCGTTTCATTTTCCTGGTTGGAGTCCTCTCATTGAATGTAGAGCAATACTCTTACAATTGAGAATTGAAAACGATAATAATAATCGAGTTCCTAAATTGTTAGGCATAATAATGAGAGGCATGATTGTTCCTTCTGAGAGATGGCGAGTAGCTACCATCGGAGACTGGGAAATGACTGGCACTCATCTACCTCAAAAAGAGCAGAAAGATAATCTTTTCTTGGTTTGTAAAGAACTTTATAAGTTATTCTCTAAAACATCCGCTAGTAACAAAAATTAGCTGTTTTTTGTATTTTCCTTGTAGATTAAATATACATACAAAAATAATACAAAATATATGGCAGTCGCTCTTGCAGGACAATTAAGAGAAGGGACAAAGAAATCCCACACTATGGCAGAAAATACTGGCTTTGTGGCTTGCTTTTTAAAAGGAGTTGTTGAAAAAAAATCTTATAGAAAATTAATTAGTGATTTATATTTTGTTTATGAAGCTATGGAAGAAGAAATTGAAAGACTGGTCAATGAGGAACATCCCGTAATAAAACCTATAGGTTTTAAATCATTATTCAGAAAAGAAACTCTCGTAAATGATCTTAAATTTTATTTTGGTGAAAACTGGAAGAATGAAATTAATATTTCTCAATCAGCGAAAGAATATGTTGATAGAATCCGAGAGGTCGCAAAAAATTCACCAGAGCTATTGGTTGGTCACCACTACACTCGCTATATAGGAGATTTATCTGGGGGGCAAATTTTGAAAAGGATCGCTAAAAAAGCATTAAATTTGCAGGGCAATGATGGTTTAAATTTTTATGAATTTGAATTAATTGATGACGAAAAGAAATTCAAGGAAGATTATTCCCTTACTTTGAATCAACTTCCAATAAATCAAAAGACTGCTGATCAAATTATTGATGAAGCTAATCAAGCTTTTACTTACAATATGAAAATGTTTAAGGAGCTTGAAGGTAACTTGATTGCTGTTTTAGGCAAGATTGTATTTAATTACATTACAAAAAAAGTAAGGAAAGGAAGCACTGAGACCTAGTAATTTATGTTTGATTCATTAGTTGATTTCCTTAAAACCAATATTGATGAATTAAATGGTCATGAAATACAAATATCTAGCGAATTCAAAGAACATCACAATGAAGACTCAAAATATATTATTAAGAATTGGCTTTTTTCATCTCCTGAATATAGGAAGTGGCGAATAACAAGATTAGATGGTGGTGAAAAACTGCAAGTGTTAAATACGGTCGCATATCCAACTTTTGATAGTGAAATGCCTATTTTAGGAGCAGATATTTTATGGTTCGGAACTTCTCAAAAGTTATTAGCAATACTCGATTATCAACCTTTAATTCAAGAAGGCAAGTATCTTGAAAAATATTGTTCAAGTTTAGTTAGTATTAAGAAAAAATATTCTGCATTTGATAATAATAAAATGAAGAATATATATGATTCAAAAAAGTATTTTTCCCCATGGGTGATTATATGTAGAGGAAATAAATTAAATCTTGATAGAGATTTAAATAATATATTCAATTCATTTGTAAATAATTATTTGAACATTTATAAATCGAATCCTGTCAATCAATTTTTAAATACAGAAGAAATAAAGATTAATCAAATTAAATATGATAAGTACAGTTTAGAAAAAGACCCTGCAGATAAATTGTTTAAATCTTTTTTTGGAGAACAATGGACAAAAAAATTTGTTAATAAATTTCTTTTTACATTAAATAATGAGATTATTCATTGAATGTTAATACAAGAAACTATTTTTTACAGGCCAGATTGGAGATGGCATAATTTTCTAAAATATTTAACTAATAATTTAAGTAAATATAATTGTTTAGAAAAAATAATACCCTCGGAATATTCTTATAAAGATTTAACTTATGGTTCAAAAAAATCAAAAAAAAATGTGAATCTCTTTACTTGGGGTGTAACACATAAAAAAAGAATTCAATTCGCAAGAGCAGTTTGTATTAATAGTCTAAATTATTCCGTTTTAAATTTTTTAATTATTCCTAATACGATTTATAATGTCCCATTTTTTGGAGTAGATTTTGTTTCTCTTCCTAATAGTCATTTAATAGCATTAGATTTTCAGCCTTCATTAAAAATACAAAATCAGTACAATAATGAGTTATTAGAAAAACTTATAAAACTCAAAAATCATTGTCATTCATCACTCCCACTAGCTGAAAAAATGTCTGCAGATGTAGCTAGATTTTTTTCTCCAGGAGTAATCTGGTCAAAATTACCAAAAGAACAAAGAAGTGATTTTTTAATTGCTAATCAGCTTTATAATTCATTTAAGGAATATCTTGATTTGTATTTGGAAATTCTTTTCGAAAGCAAAGAAGTCAATATGGACATGCAAAAAGAATTAATAAATGGTCAAAATATTTATTTGAAATATAGAAGGGATAACGATCCAGCAAGACCAATGTTGTCGAGTTTGTTTGGTAAAGAATTTACTGAATCTTTAATTAAAGAAGTTTTATTTACTACTTAAAAGTCTTATAATTTATTGAAATTTGAAATCATATGAAAAAAATTTCTGTTCTTTTTGTATGTTTGGGAAATATTTGTAGGTCTCCTGCAGCAGAAGCTATCTTTATAAGTTTACTTGAAAGAAAGGGATTAACCGATGACTTTATTGTAGATTCTGCTGGGACTGGGAGTTGGCATATTGGGAAAAAAGCTGACTCTAGGATGAGAATTGCGGCAGCAAGGAGAGATATAAATATCTTAAGCAGGGCTCGTCAAATTACTAGCAAGGATTTTGGGGAATTTAACTATATTCTTGCGATGGACGACTCAAATTTTAGAAATATTCAAGATCTTAAAAATAGAACAGCTTCAACCGATTTTGCATTAATAAAAAAAATACAAGATTTTAGATCAGTTTTTAATGAGCAAGAAGTTCCTGACCCATATTTTGGAGGTGATGAGGGCTTCGATTATGTCCTTGATATTTTAGAAGACTCTGTAAACGGTTTTTTAGAAAGTATTTCTTGAATTTATTTGATCTCAGTCTCTTTAGGAATCTTGTCATCATAAAGATCAATAATTTTATCAACTACCTCATTAATTGAATATCCATCAGTAATAATTTCTATTGCGTCATTCGCTTTTATTAGAGGTGAAATTTCCCTATTGGAATCTTCAAAATCTCTTTTATTTATAAGTTCTTTTAATGTATGAAGGTCTATTTCTTGTGAGTCTTTATTATTTTTATCAGATTTTCTTCTTTTTGCTCTTTCATCGATGCTAGCAGTTAAAAATATTTTAAGTTCTGCATGAGGAAAAACAGTAGTTCCTATATCTCTTCCCTCAGCTACAAGTCCCCCTGATTCCCCAATTTTTCTTTGTTCTTCTACCAAGAATTTTCTTACTTCTTTTATTGAGGAAATTTTAGAAACGATGGAACTTATCTTTTGCGATCTAATTTCTTCAGTAACACAGTAATTATTAACATAAACATCCTGATGTGAATCTGTATTCGACTTGAAAATAATAGATATATTTTTAAGAATATTCTGTAAATTTTTTTCTTTTTTATAATCAATATTTTCTTTTATCATAAGCCAACTCAATGCCCTATACATTGCTCCAGTATCTAAATATAAAAGTTTTAGTTTCTTTGCTATTAATTTTGTTACGGTACTCTTTCCTGACCCTGCAGGACCATCAATTGCAATAATCGGCCTTCTTTTCATTAGAAAAACGTGATCAATTAATCTTGTCTCTCCACATCTTATCGCACCAGCCAGAAGCGAAATATTATCCTCAAGTCTTGCTTTTTTGAGTGTATGAGGATGTAAATGTTCTAAATATTCAATTGAAATGTTTTTTGATGATAGCTTTTTAATTATTTCGTTTAAATTGATCTTTTTTTCTTGTTTAAAAATTTTTTTTGCTTCTAATAACTCACTTGAAAAAAAACTAATCAATTTTCTTTCGTTTTTTGATAAATGTACATTACGTGAACTTAAAGGAATTCCATCAAAATCTCTTTGTGTAGGGATAGATTTAATAGCGACATTTAATTTCTTTCTTAGTACAAGATTTTTTAAAATTAAAAGTTGTTGCCAATCTTTTTCTCCTAAGTAAAGATTTTTTGGCTTGATGAGATTAAGTAATCTATAAACTACTGTACAAACGCCATCAAAATGTCCAATTCGATTTAATCCACATAATGCAGAAGATAATTCTATTGGAGCTTTTAGAAATTTAATATTTTTATTATTCGGTGGATATATATCTTCATTAGTTGGGATGAAGATGGCATCTGCGCCATTTGAAAAGGCAATTTTTATATCATTATCAATTGTTTTAGGGTAATTCTCTAAATCTAACTTGTTATCAAATTGAAGTGGATTAATAAAAATACTTACTAAATTAACATTAGAATTGTCTTTTTTTGCTGTTGATATTAGTTTTATATGTCCATTATGAAGGTTACCCATTGTTGGAATGAAGTTAATTTCACTATTTATATTTTCCCTCCAATTTTCTATCTCTTCAGTTTTTCTTATGATTACTTTCTTCACTTCGGTTTTAAAAAATAAATCTATTTGATAAATAATTACTGGACAAAAGCAAACTTAGGAGGAATATCTATATAGGGTAAGTCTATCATTTTTATTTTATGGATTACAAAACATCAGGTGTTGATATAGAAGCCGGTCGAGAATTTGTTTCCGAAATTAAACAGGCAGTTGAAGGAACTCATACATCTAATGTAATTGAGGGTATTGGTGGGTTCGGAGGTTTGTTTAGAATTCCTATCGATAGTTTTAAAAAACCAGTTCTTGTTTCAGGAACTGATGGTGTTGGAACAAAATTAGAATTAGCCCAAAGTAAAAACTTTCACTTTGAGGTTGGTATTGATTTAGTTGCAATGTGCATGAACGATATCATTACTAGTGGGGCAAAACCTTTATTTTTTCTTGATTATATTGCTACTGGTAAGCTTGATAAGAAACAATTATTGATGGTTGTTAAGGGTATTTCACATGGCTGCAGAGAAAATGATTGTTCATTACTTGGTGGAGAAACTGCTGAAATGCCAGGATTTTATTCAAAAAATAAGTATGACCTTGCAGGATTTTGTGTTGGCATAGTTGATGAGGATAAGCTTATTAATGGTAAAAAAGTATCTGAAAATGACTTAATAATTGCTTTAAAAAGTAATGGAGTTCATAGTAACGGCTTTAGTTTAGTAAGAAAAATTATTCAAAACAATAATCAAATAGATAAAGAATTTGAAAAAGTTTCTCACTTAAATTTTTATGATGAGTTATTAAAACCTACAAAAATTTATAATAATGTGATTAACCAAATGTTATCTGAACATATAGAAATTAAAGCAATGTCTCATATTACTGGAGGGGGAATTCCAGAAAATTTACCAAGATGTATGCCTTCTGATTTTATTCCTTATATCAATACCGGTTCTTGGGAAATACCTACTTTATTTAAATTCCTTAAAGAAAAAGGCTCCATTCCTGAAAAAGATTTTTGGAATACTTTCAATCTTGGAGTGGGATTTTGTTTAATTATTGATAAACAATTTAAGGACGCGATTTTAAGTATCTGTAAAGATCATGACATAGATAGTTGGGAAATTGGAAAGATAGTTCGAAAAAATGATTCAATAATTAGTAAATTTTTGCCAGAAATTTTAACTTAAATGTTCTTATCATTTTTAAATGAGTTTTAAAAAATTATTTTTTATACCCAAATCAAAAAGATGGGTGTAATATAATAAAATTACCGCCGAATTATATCGGAAGTTTAAGTATTAAGATTTAACCTTTATTCAATGCCCTTTGCAAATAATCAAAGAATTACACGTAGACGTAGTTCAGCTGGCCCTACTCCTCCAAAAAGACCAATATCTAATAATTCCGAATTTAGTGGTAGACAGGCTCAAGGCCCAAGGCCAACTTTCTTGACACTAAGGGATCATGGGAAAGTTTTTGTCGCTGATTTACCTAATTTGTCCGATGGTCAATTAGCTCATATTAGTAAAGAAGCTAATGAAGTTTTGAATAGTTTGGAAAAAAGACTTAGTGATCTTGAAAATGAACCTAATGTTAGTAATCCTGAAAACGATACGCTGATAAAAGCCTCTACCAAAAGAGATGTCACACTGAGGTTTATAAAATCAATAGAAGAAGAACAAGAACATAGAAAGAATAATCCTGCTTTACGAGATGCTGCATCTGAATCGTTACCGAGAACTTTTCTAGAGGTTGCTAGACATAGATTACCTGGAGCAACTTTTGATTCACTACTGCGAGAGGCTCTTGAAGCTTGTGCAGTTGATGAGAGTACTAAAGAAAATCAAGTTATTGATGAGCCTAAAGAAACTGTAAAAATCATGGATATCCCCTCTTCCAACAAAAATGCTTCACTTGTTGTTAGTATCGACTCAAGTGACGATTCCAAGAATGACTCTATTTGATTCAACAAAAGAGTTAATTAGTTTTAAAGAACAGAATAATTCAAAAATTAACCTTACCTTAGAGAATGATCCCATTTTATGTAACCATTGCAAGAGGACTGCATCAAATGGTATTCGATGTTTAGGAATGTGTGTAGCAGATAATGATTACTAAAATAGTTCAAATTTTTATATGAATAATCTGATGAATAAAATTAATAAATTCATCTAATAATATTTGTAGATTAATAATTTAAGGTATTATTTAACAATAATAAAAAAGATTATTTTTTTTATATCAATTAATTAATTGAAACTTCATACACTTTATCTGAAATTGAAGTTCTTCGAAAACTTCATAATTAAATGCGTAAAAAAATTAAATAAGGCGGCACCCAGATTCGAACTGGGGATAAAGGATTTGCAATCCTCTGCCTTACCACTTGGCCATGCCGCCGAAAAAGATTCAATTGAATCTTTTTATGATCTTAACAGTAAGGTGTCTCATTCTCTATTATTTATATGCAATGGTCATGGTGAAGATGTAATAGCATCGGAAATAATAAAAAGATTACTAAAAAAAATAAAAAATAAAAATATTGAAGTTTTGCCCTTAGTAGGAAATGGAGATTTATTTAATTCCATAAAATCAAAGAATTTTCGCAAAATAGGATATTTAAAAGAGTTGCCAAGTGGAGGTTTTAGTAATCAAAGTTTGAAGGGATTTTTGCTTGATTTCTTTGCAGGATTTTTAATCGATAATTTGAAAAATTTTCTACTTGTAAAACAGAAGTCAAAACATAACTGGAAAATTATCGCAGTAGGCGATTTCTTGCCATTACTTTACGCTTGGAGTTCAGAATGCGAATTTAGTTTCATTGGAACTCCCAAAAGTGATCATACTTGGAGTAGTGGTCCAGGTTGGGATTTAAGCGACTTTTATCATAAGTTGAAAGGTTCTGAATGGGATCCATGGGAAATGTTTTTAATGAAATCTCCAAGATGTAAAAATTTAATTATGAGAGATAAAATCACAGCAAATAATTTGTATAGAAAAAATATTGATGCAAAATACTTGGGTAATCCAATGATGGATTTTGTTAACGCAAAAAATGAAAAGATATCAAATATTATTTCTTTTAAAAGGATTATTTTATTAGTTGGAAGTAGATACCCCGAAGCTCTTAAGAATCTTGATAATTTTCTTAATTGTTTACAAGATTTTGACTTATCAAACGATTTGGCAATACTTTTGCCTTTGAGCATTAATGCGAATGTGATTCAAATTCAAAGTTATTTAAATAAATATGGTTTTATAAAACAGAGTAAAATTAAATCTCTAATTGATGAAGATTCAGTATGGAAAAAGAAAGATCAATATGTATTGATTGGAAAGGGCAAATTCAATTCATGGGCGAATATGGCAGAAGTTGGCTTGTCTAATGCAGGAACTGCTACAGAGCAAATTGCTGGCCTTGGAATTCCATCTCTTTCTCTACCAGGATCTGGACCACAATTTACAAAATCATTTGCAAAAAGACAATCAAGATTATTGGGAGGTAGTGTTTTAGTTTGCAAAAACAAAAAAATTCTTTTAAAACGTTTAAATTTACTTTTGAAAGGAAAAGTTGATAGGTTTGAACAAGCAAAAATTGGAAAAAAAAGAATGGGGGAATCCGGAGCAAGTAAGAAAATCGTAGATGCAATAAACCTTGATTTGTTATCTTAGTAAATGGCACTAGCTTATAAATTACTAATTCTTTTATGTATCCAATAAATGATCGGCAATATCTAAAAATTTGTGCAGAAATTGCAAAACTTATGAGTATAAGCTTATCTTCTGCTAAGAAGAAAGTAGAAATTCAAATTGCAAAAGAAGGCTCAAAAACTATTCAAGAAAAAATACAAGTTGCGCAAAATGTCTTAAAAATTTGTGAAAAAAATGATGGAGATAAATTAAGTTCCTCAAGAATACTTGATAAGCTTATGGAAACTCTTGATGGTGAAGATAATTTTTTAACTGAAGATTGATTTTCAATGTTCAAATATATTTGAGAATTTTAGTATGTCTAAATCAGCATATACAGAAACTGTGTCGAAACATTTTTGAGCTAATTCATATCTATTCTCTCTTTCTAAGATAACTTTTAATTTATGCATAGCCTCAATTAAATATCTAACATCATTTGCTGCATAAATTAATTGATCTTTTGTTAAATCATCATTGCTACCCCAATCACTACTTTGCGAGCTTTTGTCCAGTTCTATTCCTAACAATTCATTAATTAGATCCTTTAAACCGTGTTTATTGGTATAAGTTCTTGCCAACTTACTAGCAATTTTTGTACAAAAGATATTTTTTGTATTAATTTCAAGATTGCATTTTAGAGCTGCTACATCAAATCTGGCATAGTGAAAAATTTTAGTAATTTTGTCATCTTCAAGAAGTGCCTTTAAATGAGGAGAAGAAGATGTATTAAGTTCGATTTTTATACAGGATGTTCTTTTAAATTCATTGCATATTTGTACCAAACA
>CACOFO010000013.1 GCA_902626435.1 uncultured Prochlorococcus sp. | reverse complement strand
TTGGCATATGTAAGTGAATCCAACTTGCATGTAATTTTTCATCAAAAAAGCCTTCATTTTTGTATTCAGTTTTCCAAGATTTAATTTTCCATGGGGAAGAAAGTGTCTTCTTATTCTCAGCTTTTCTTAAATCAAGTTTAGACAAATTATTTTCAATTTCCCAATAGTGAAATTCATGTCCTCTAATTAATTGATTTTGTTTAATGATCGGAGTATCTTTTAAACCCTCAATGTATCTATAACCTACTGAGAGTTTACTTTTTTTTGATCTAAAAGGAAGGATGCCACTCATTTTATGATTATTACCATTTTCATCTTTTATAAAGTCTCCTAAAATCATCATCCCTCCGCACTCTGCGTATATAAATCCATTTTTGCGGAATTTCCTTAACGAATTTAAGCTTTTTGTAGAGTTACTTATATGATCAGCATGTTTTTCAGGGAACCCCCCAGGAATAATTAAAGAAGAAGCCTCATTAGGTATTTCTTCATCATCATAAATACTCCATGAAATCAATGGTATACCAATTTCACTCAAAAACTCTTTAGTTTCAGGGTATTGAAAATGAAAGATTTTATCTTCTGCAATTGCGATAGGTTTACTTTTATCTATTTTAAAATCTTCAAAACTGACAGAATTAAATTTTTTCATTCGAGGAGATTTCAGAAATTTAAAAAGAGAAAATACATTAAGATTTCTTTCGGCAAAATTTGCAAAATATTCAACATCAATTTCCTTACCATTATCCAATGGAGATATCAAACCTAAATTAGCTTTGTTTAAAGTTATTTTTGAATCAGATGGTAAAAATCCAAGAATTTCGATGCCTTCATTTTTAAACACATCTTTGATTAACTTTTTATGTCTATCTGAATTAACGTTATTAAATATAATTCCCGGAATTGATAACTGACTATCGAAATCTCTAAAACCTCGAACAGTCGCCAAAAGAGATGCTACTTGTCCTCTAGCATTAACAATAAAAATTACTGGAGCATTGAGAAGTTTAGAGATATTTGCTGTGCTGGAATAGGTTGTTGCCCCTAATCCATCAAATAGACCCATTGCTCCTTCAATTAATGAGAATTCATATTTCAAAGAATGTTTAAAAAAACTTTCTTGAACCCATTCCTTACCACTTAAAAAAATATCTAAATTCCTACAAATAGGTTGGCCAATTGAACTAAGTTGTTGTTGATCAAGATAATCTGGCCCAACCTTAAAAGTTTGTATCTTTATACCTTTTGAGAACGCCCAACAAGATATCAAAAGAGATAATGTAGTTTTCCCACTATCAGTTGAAGGAGAAGATATTACACAAGGCATTTATTAGTGATTAAAACCATTAAATATTTGAAGAGCTATTTTAATAGAATTTTCAAAAAGAGGACTTGTATTACCTCTACTACTTCCCAATAATTTACTAACATCATACTCTGATGTAGAAAAAGAATTTGGAACAACTTGTTCTATTAATTCCATATTAGCCATCCCCCCTGCTTCAAGTCTCATACACTCCACTGATTCACAACCAAGTATTACACAAGTATTATTTTTTTGAACCTCACTAATTTTTGAAATCAACCTCAATCCTATAACTTGTCCTAAATGAATACTTGGATTTCCCAAAGATAAGGGATTAATTGATGTAGAAATTATTTCGCCATTAATTCTTTCAAACTCTATTTTTGTTGATTCTGTATTCCTTTCAACTCTAAGAAAAGACCAACCAAGTTTATCGCTAATCCATGAAATCAAAAACAAAGCTTGAATAATATGATCTCCCGCAATATCAATATCAATATCAGTAATATGATCTAAAATTGGTCTCCTTGAAGGTGGATCAAAAATCATTGCCAATGATTCCCTCCAATTTTTCAATCTAACCCAATTCAAATCATTAATAGCTTTATTTGAATTATTTAAATGGTCTAAAACTTTTAAACATCTATTAGGAGATCCAAGAGCAGTATCAATTATTAACCTTAAACCATAATTAGTAAAATATTCGAAGATTTCAGGCGATTCATCCAAGCTTCCATTCCACCACAACCATGAAGGTAATTCATCAATGGATAATTCATCAATTATTTTTAATCCTTTATTGGATATTGAGGCTGAGTCCCCCCTAATAACAACTAAATCTCCACATATAGGTTGAATAGCTGAAGTATCACTTAATGGACAGTAAGCGGATACAAAAGTTTTGATATCTGAATTCTTATTTAAAGTTGGTGCTAAAGTTATTAATCTTCTTGGATTCAATGTACTTATTGATGATTCAAAAAATTGTCCTCTAAAGTCTTCAAAGTCTTTATTAGATAAATTTTCCTTCAACAAATTCAATAATTCTTCACTATTAAGGGGAGTAGTGATAGGAAGCCCTTGATCTAATATGAATTTTTTAGTAACTTCAATTATTTCCGTATTTAAATTTCCAGTAATTGGTCCACTTACTAATCCTTTTTGAACCAAACATTGTTCTAGCCAAGCAGGCTGCCAGACCATTAATGTAAAAGTATTAGCTCCAGTATTATCTTTATCTTCTGAAATCCATAATTTATTAAGGTAATTAGAAATTTCCTCATAAGGCAGTTCTAATGGGGTTTGGAGTGTTAATTGAGGTTTCATTTTTAAGGTCTACGCCAGAAAATATTATCTTTTGAAAGTAATTGATCAGACTCAGGAGGTCCCCACGTCATAGATTCATAATTGTAAATAGGTAACTTCCAAGGGGAATTATCCATCAATTCTATTAATGGTGTATAAAGTTTCCAAGCTGCCTCTACTTCATCACTTCGAGTAAATAAGGTTGGGTCAGAAAGCATTGCATCAGCTAGTAATCTTACATAGCCTTCATCTGAGGGTTCTCCAAATGATTCATCATAAGAAAATTCCATCTCAACAGGTCTTGATTTCATTCCAGAACCAGGAGACTTTACCTCAAATTTGAAAGTAGCACCTTCATTTGGCTGAATTCTAAGGATAAGTTGATTTGGAGCAGGATTTATTATTGTTGATTCAAACAAATGAACCGGGACGTCTTTAAAAGTCAAGACTATTTCTCCAAGTCTTTTAGGTAGTCTTTTCCCTGTTCTCAAATAAAAAGGAACGCCTTGCCAACGCCAGTTATCAACGAAAACTTTTGTCGCAATATAAGTTTCTGTTGTGCTATTACAATTAACACCATCTTCCTGCCTATATCCTTTGAGTCGATTTGAAATATTTCCTCCCTCTCCATATTGACCTCTTATACAACAATTCCACGGTTCATTTTCATTAGCAATTTTTGAAGCTTGAAGAACCTTAGCTTTTTCATTTCTTATTGCTTCTGGTTCAAATTTTCCAGGAGGTTCCATAGCAGTAACAGCAAGCATTTGAGTCATATGATTTTGAAGCATATCCCTTAAAGCACCAGAGCTTTCGTAATAACCTGCTCTATCTTCAACACCAACTGTTTCAGAGGAAGTAATTTGAACACTTGATATATAATTTCTATTCCAGATTGGTTCAAAAATAGTGTTAGCAAACCTCAAAACAAGAATATTTTGAACTGTCTCTTTACCTAAATAATGATCAATCCTATAAATCTGACTTTCTTCAGCACAACTTTGAACGATCTTATTCAATTTTTTTGCGCTTGAATAGTCTCTTCCAAAAGGTTTTTCAATCACTAGACGACTTTTCTTAGGGTCATCTAAAAGACCAGCTGCTTTTAGAGCTTTACATCCACTTGCATAGAAATTCGGAGATACTGATAAATAAAATGTTCTATTTCCATGAGTAGCTTGTGTTTTATCAATTTCATTTAATCTTTTAGAAAGCCTTATGACATGATCACTTTGTTGTAAGTCAACTGGTTCATAGAATAGATAATTTGAAAATTGTTCCCATTCCCTTTCTTTTCCAGATATTTGATTGGATAGCTTGACTTTCATCTTTTCTCTAAACTCGTTATCAGTCCAAGGTCTTCTTGCGCAACCAACTATTCCAAATTCACTTGGAATTCTTCTTTGCAAATAGAGTTCGAATAAGGCCGGTATTAATTTTCTATGAGTAAGGTCTCCACTAGCACCAAAGATTACTATGCATTGTGGAGATATGACTCTTTCCTGCCGTAAACCTAATCTTAGAGGATTACTTAAAGTTGTACGCATATTATTAGTATTCTTTTTTTAAAATCCTCTTTTTTTCTAAGATTAGCTACATATTGTGTCTAAACCAAAAAGTATCTCAAGAGTTTAACTTAAATACAAATCCAAGAGATTTAGTAAGTTTCTACGTGCCATCTTCCTGCCTTCTTTAGTTGTGGCCTTAATTCTGACCAGTTCAAACCTTTTTCTTCTGCCGCCTTAGTCATGGCTTCATCTATACCAGGCTCCATACCCTTTAAACCACAAAGATAAATATGTGTCTTTTCATCTTCGATCATATTGAAAAGCTCATTAGCAGATTCCAATACTCTGTCTTGGATATACATTCTTCCACCTTTAGTATTTTGCTGTTCGCGGCTAATTGCTTTTGTGTACTTAAAGTTATCAGGATAATTAGTAAGGTATCTTTGAAGATCTTCTTCGTAAAGTAAATTAGCTGATTTTGGGGCTCCCATAAATAACCACGCTTTACCTCTAAAATTCCAGCTATTTTTTTCCTTTTCTGATGCCTCAAACATTCTTCTTAAATAAGCCCTCATAGGAGCAATTCCAGTTCCAGTTGCTAACATTACTATGTTTGAATCCTCTTCTTCAGGCAAAAGCATCTCTTTACCGACAGGGCCTGTAATTTTAACCTTATCTCCCGGTTTAATATCACATAAATAAGTAGAACAAACTCCATTTATAGTCTCTCCATCCTTTTCGTATTGGAGCTGCCTTACACATAACGAAACGGTATTCCCCTCGAAATTGTCCCCATGTCTAGTGCTAGCAATTGAATAAAGTCTTAACTTATGGGGTTTACCATTAGCATCTTCACCCGCAGGCATGATACCTATACTCTGACCCTCAACATAATTCAAAAAAGGATCACTATCCTTTAAATCAAAGGTAATATGATTTACTCTACCTATAGCTCCTTCTTTAAGGAGACTATAATTTTCTATTACAGTACCTTCATAAGGCATCTTTGGTCTATAAATATTAACTGGAACATCAGCGTGCTTTTTCTTCATAGGTTTATTTTCAATATTATTAATTTCCTGATTTTTCGGGAGTTCTGTTTTTATTTCGGAACTAGCTGAAGTGGTTTTTTTAATATCTACTTTTGCTTCAACTTTTGTTCGAGCCGGACTTTTCTCTTTTAATTGAGGTTTTTCAACTTTCTTTTCAACCTTTTTTGGCTTATTTGCCTCAGCATATTCTAGAGCTCTTTTATTAAAGAAAGTCATGATGAAGTAAAAAATACCAATAACAATAGGGATATGAGCTAATCCACCAGCGATAACTTTTGCTTGAGAGTAAACCATTTTGTAAACTTATTCATATATGAGATTATCAATTTGTAGTTTAATTTGTAGTGATTTTACAAAAACGGTTACGTTTTGAGATCGGAATAAATAGATGAAATTATTTTTATTTTTCAGTTTTTGTTGTTTATTAGTATAGTTACACAGAAATAATTTTTATCTAATTAAAAATTCATTGTATGAACAATCCTCAAGAATCAATGAATCATACTAAAGAAAATGATTTCAGGACAATTGAGCAGACGATGGAAAAGCTTCCTGGCGGAACTAGACGACTGGCAGCTCAACTTACAACTTCTGCGAGTTTCGATTCTTTGTGGAGTGTTTTAACAGATTATGATCGGCTAAATCTCTACATCCCAAATCTTTTATCGAGCAAAACAATATTTCAGAAGGGAAATAATGTCCACCTTAAACAAGTTGGAGCTCAAGATTTCCTTGGCATTAAATTTTCAGCTGAAGTAACTATCGACTTATTTGAAAATAAGGATCTTGGCCTCTTAAAATTTAATTTGATAAAAGGAGATTTCAGGAAATTTGAAGGAAGTTGGAAAATACAAAAAATTAAGAATAATTCTAACAATTCATTAATTTATGATCTTACTGTTCAAGGTTGTCAGTGGATGCCAATAGGTATGATAGAGAAAAGACTGAAAAAGGATCTTTCGGAAAATTTAATTGCCGTAGATAGGCAAGCAAAATCATCAAAAAGATCGTTATAAATTGAAATTAATAGCCCCAAGGGGATTCGAACCCCTGTCGCCTCCGTGAAAGGGAGGTGTCCTAGGCCTCTAGACGATGGGGCCAGGAAATTAGCATAACAGCTATTTAAAAAGTAAGAGTAAGGCTATCCTTTCGTCAAGTATTGTTGCTCTTTGTTTTGTCCTTGCCACACAGGAACTGTGAAATGGAAGCAAGAACCATCACCAATTTCAGATACTACCCATATTCTTCCCCCATGGACTTGAACTATTCTCCTACATACTGATAAACCTATACCAAAGCCTGAAGTTCCTTCCGAAGTTTGTGGTAGCCTTACTCTGTCAAGGAAAATTCTTTTTTGTTCACTCAAAGGAACACCAGCGCCTTTGTCACAAATTGTTATCTCTACCCACTGATTTGTCTTGTGGATCATTGTAATTTTTATAGAACCAGAGTCTTTAGAAAATTTAATTGCATTTTCAATTAAATTTAAAAATACTTGCCTCATTCTTCTTTGATCTGCGAATACACTTGGAAGATCGGATGGAATATCAGTATCAATTTGAATATTCCTCAATCTCCAGAATTTTTCTAATTCAAGTATTACTTCAGCACTAATATTACCTAAATCAATTTTCTGAGGATTAAATAACGCTTCCCATTTGGTTGTTCCAACCTCTAGGAGATCTTGAGATAAAAGTTCAATCTCTTCAAGACGTCTCTTAATAACCTCTTGCAATTTAGAAATATCTATTTGTCCAAGTTTTTGACTTTGAACAGCCAAAGTGGCTGCAGTTAATGGGGTTCTTAATTCATGAGCGACCATTCTTAATAATCTTTCCTGAGATTCTATCCTTTTTGTTAATGTCTCATTTTCTTGTCTTAAGACAAGAAGTTCGTCTTCTAAAAGAAATTCCTTTTGAGTTCTTATTGAATCAATTTTGGATGGTTGCAAATTAATCCCAAGATTTGTTGTTAAACCTTCCTGTTTCCACCTTGGCAACCATGTCTGCAACTGAGAGAAAATATTACTCCCAGCAAATATTTGCTTTGGCGCAGGGGAAATTTTAATGAGCGCAGGGATAGCTACTAATCTATGTAACTCTAGTAATTCGGGCTGTTCTGTGGTCTCAGAAATCTGAAGAGATATTTCAAATTCGCAATCATCTGATTCTAAATAAGCTATGAGGGACTTTATATCACTACTAGAAAGTTGATTTCTAGCTGCTATAAGTATTAATTTTAGCTCTTTTTTATCATTCAAATGATCACTCCTGAAGTGTTGAAAAGCTGTTAATCCTTATAAACACATTAAGATGTTTATTTTTATTTTACAGATAAGCTATGAAATAAATAGGACTTATTTATAAATGGTTGTTATTAATCAAAAGAGAAATCTAAATTTTGGGGAAAATAATCCTCCAGAAATTAATTTAAATAGTAATTTAAAAAGATGGTTTTCTAGAAATATCGGATTATGGCAATCTAACAGATCTTATTATCTTGATGAAGTACAAAAAACTTATAATTTATGCATGAATATAAATATTGAAGCTCTTGAGAATAATTCTGAATGGGAGTCGCACTACAAATTCACTTGGTATCCTGAAAAAAAATATAATTTCTTCGAGGAAAATCCCCAATACAGAGAACGAGGAGAGATGATTGCATTCTTAAAAGGGCACCAACTTATGAGGAGAAATTTTTATCTAAGTGATGATGAAGGAATCTCAAATATTAAGCAAGTTGATGAACACGAAATGATTTTCGAATCTACTTATAAAGATTGGCATGTTCTTGAACATACAAGACTAGTAGATTCGGACAACTATAGATTTAGAGTTATATATTCATGGAACAAAAATAAGCTAAAAATTGTAGAGAATCATCACGAAATAAAAATTATTAAGTAAGTTCTTTTTATCAATTAATGTTCAAAATAAAAGTGTTATCTTGTAATAAATGTAATTAGTTAATGGGTATTAATTTTTATTCAAAAATTTTTAATTTTTTAGGTATTGCTTTAATTATGCCCTTTATTATTTTTGAGGTTAATACAATAAATAAACAAATTAAAGCAGATGAAAAATTTATTGCTGCTACGGAAAAGGATCTTTTCCTCTATCGGCAAATGGGGGCGTCTTATCTTTGTATAGCTTCAAAAGCTGAAGTGGATTTTAAAAAAGGGCTTGGCATTGCCAGTGCTACCTTCGCGAATGTAATAACTGGTAAGCATGGTGGGGTTATTAAAGCGATAGGGGATGAAAAACTTGAAGAACAAAAATTATATAACGCAGGTACATTTCAGATTGTTGGAAGTGCCATGAATATTTGTCCTGAAAGCATTCCAAATAACATAAAAAATGACTATAAAAAAAGGCTTAAGGAACTTGTAAAGAAAAGCAAAAAATAATTTTTTTTATCTGAACATTGAGCTCACTGAACTTTCTTCATGAATTCTCCAAATAGCTTCACCTAGCATATTTGCTACAGAAAGTACTTTTAACTGAGGGAAATTATCTTTAATAATAACTGGTATGCTGTTGGTTACAATAACTTGCTCGAATAAATCCCTAGCACTTAGTCTCTCATAAGATGGAGGAGAAAATACAGCGTGTGACGCACAAGCAAATATTCTATTGGCGCCTTCTTTTTTTAATAAATTAGCTCCAGAACAAATCGTCCCACCCGTGTCTATCATATCGTCTATGAGAATAGCTGTTTTACCTTTAACTTCACCAATAACTGTTAAACTTTCTGCGATATTATGAGCTGATCTTCTTTTATCAATTATAGCCAAAGGAGCATCTTTCATTAATTTTGCAAATGCTCTTGCTCTTGCTACTCCGCCTACATCAGGAGAGACAACTACAACTTCTTCTAAATTTAAAGTTTCTAGATAATCGATTAATACAGGTGAACCATAAATATGATCGCATGGGATATCAAAATAACCTTGAATTTGAGCAGAATGTAAATCCATCGCAAGAACTCTATCGACTCCAGATTTCTCTAGTAAATTAGCAGTAAGTTTTGCTGTTATCGACTCTCTACCTGAAGTCTTTCTATCTGCCCTTGCATATCCAAAATAGGGTATTACTGCGGTTATTTGTCTTGCAGATGCTCTCTTACAAGCATCAACCATAATCATAAGTTCCATCAAACTATCGTTCACAGGAGCGCAGGTAGGTTGTATTAGGAACACATCACAGCCTCTGATAGATTGCTGAATCTGAACATAAAGTTCTCCGTCAGCAAATCTTTTAGATACTAATGGTACATTTTCAATCCCTAAGTATGAGGCAATTTCTTCGGCTAGTTTAGGATTTGTTGTTCCACTTACTAACCTTAATCTACTATTATTTAGATTAAAATTTGATTCTTTATTTTGCACTGCCGTGATAAAACTTGTCACGAAATTAGTACTATAAAACTATATACTTATCGTAGTCGTTTATGTGAATTTAGCAAAAGATAATTACTAGATCTTTTCAAAAGTTATATCTATTTGGTCAAAATCTTAAATAAAGTCAATTAATGATCAGAAATTATTTTTAGTTCAGTTTAAAAATACTTGGAATAATATTTGTCAATTAAAAAAAATTTGTATATCGTTGAATTTATAGAACGAATAAAAATTTAATTGTAAAGAGTAAAAATATAATAAAAAAAACATGCCTATGCAAACAGCTCTTACCAAAAAATCACTAGGAGTACTTATGCATCCTTCATGTATTCCGGGAGGAAGAGTATGTGGAACTTTTGGAAAAGGGGCTAAAGAATGGATTAAAATGCTTCAAAAGCATAAGATTGAATACTGGCAATTTTTACCTCTCAACCCCACTGATTCTTCAGGGTCTCCATATAGTTCCCCATCTAGTTTTGCTCTGAATCCATGGTTTCTTGACATAGATGATTTGATCAATAAAGGTTTTATTTTCATTTCTAATAAAGAAGAATTGGGCCCCACAAATCAGTATGAGAATTATTTTGATTTTGATATTGCAGATGATTTAGCAAAAAAATTAGGTATGCTTCTCATGCAAGGATGGAGTTTCCAATCTGAAGCGAGAAAGAATGATTTTCACAAATGGTTAAGTAAGAATTCTTGGGTTGAAGATTATGCGACATTTATTGTTATCAGGGAGGAATTTAATATGTTGCCTTGGTGGCAATGGCCCAAAGAATTTAAAATTAAAAACAACAATTTTTTAAAATCATGGATTAAGGAAAAAAGTGAGGAGATACTTTCAAAAAAGTTAATACAGTGGCATTTAGATGAGCAATGGAGCGCGATTAAAAACTTTGCAAAATCGAGTAATGTAAAGCTAATTGGCGATTTGCCCTTTTATGTTTCTAGGGATAGTGCAGAAGTGTGGAGTAATAAATCACTATTTTCGATTTTTAAAAATGGAGATTTAATCTTTCAAAGTGGTGTCCCTCCGGATTATTTTTCTTCAACAGGACAACTATGGGGAACTCCAACTTACTTTTGGTCAAAACATAAGAAGACTAATTTCGATTGGTGGAGAAAAAGATTTAAAAGGCAGTTTGAGCTTGTGGACTTGTTAAGATTTGACCATTTCAGAGGTTTGGCTGGTTATTGGAGAGTTAATGGCAATTCTAAAACAGCAATTTCTGGTAGATGGATAAATTCCCCAGGGAAGACACTATTAAAAAAATTAAAAATTGATTTAGGCACTGACTTCCTACCAATAATTGCGGAGGATTTGGGAGTAATAACACCTGATGTTGAAAAATTAAGGAAAAATTTTGAACTTTCAGGGATGAAAATATTACAGTTCGCTTTTGATGGAAATGAAGACAACCCCTATTTACCCAAGAATATTGAAGGAGAAAATTGGGTGGTTTATACAGGTACGCATGACAACTCTACTTCCATTTCATGGTGGGAATATTTAGAAAATAACGCCAAAGAAAGAATAAAAGATGAATATAAATTCTCTGACAATCCTTCATGGAGTCTAATAAAAATAGGCATGGACACAAATGCGAATCTATTTATTGCTCCTATCCAAGATATCTTATCTCTAGATGACTCAAGCAGATTAAACATCCCAGGCACTACAAAAAACAACTGGAAATGGAAGTTAAATCGACCTTTAGGAGAAGTAGAAGAAAATATTAGGAGATTGAGTGAGCTAGGAAATACTTTTGGGAGAACCAGACAATAAAGGCTTATTTAAGTTTATTTATCAATGATTTTATTTTCAATGTTTTGAATCTCAATAACATTTACATTTAAAATAAAATATCTCTTTAATATAAACACCGTAAGAATTAATATAAAAAAATACAAAAGGCTTCCTTGCCAAGTATTTATAAGGTCGAATTTGTTAACGATAAAATCATTTTTTTCCTTCTTAGAAGTTTCTCCCTCTCTAGTTACTAATTGTTCTAATGTACTTTTTTTTAATCCTAGGCATTCCTCTAATTTAATTAATATTGATCTTATAAATGGATGCTTTGGTCTGATATTTTTGTTATTATTTTCAATAGAAATTATCGTTTTTTCAGGAATTTTTGAAATACGTGATAATTCATGAATGGATATATTTTTCTGGACTCTCGCGTCTTTTACTATCTTTGCGATTTCTCCATACTGATCAACTAATTGATAATTTGCTTCATTATCAATCACAGATTTTCTTTTTAATAAAAAAAGTTTTTTTAAAATACTCATTCCATATTTCCAATTGCATTAATTATTTAAATACTCAATTTTAAAAGTTAGTACTCTATTTAATTTTAATCATTTAAAAATCATAAGTAAATTTATTAGTAGCAAATATAAAAACTAAACTGGAGAAATAATATTTTGAACTGCACTTTTTGCAATATTCAAGGGGCTAAATGTATCTCTAACTAAACTTAAAAGTTTTTTTGCATCAGTTAATTCAATTTTGTCATCTTTAATAAGACTTAAAAGGAGATTCTTCCGAACTTCTGATCCTTTTTTACTAACAAATAATTTCAATCCAGCATTGGCAACTGGGATTAAATCTGAATTAATATTTTCAGAATCTTTAAATAAAATATTTAGTAAACTTTCAACTTTTTCAATTTGAATTCTACCTTTATTATCAAAAACAACCTCTAAAAGAATTTCTAAAATCTCATCAGAATTATCAGTAAGTAGTTTCTTAGCTATATATGGATATGCTATTTTTAAAATTTTAAATTGAGGATCTAGTCTTAGAGCTAAACCTTCTTGACTAACAACGGCTCTTATTATCAAAGCAAACCTACTGGGTACTCTGAATGGATAAGAGTACATTAGTTTTGAAAATTTATCAGTTACATTTTTAAGATTAAAATTGCCAACCTCAGCGCTTAGAGATCCTCCTAAAACTTCTCTTAATGGTTCAACAAGTTTCTGAAGGTCTTGTTCTTTGGTTAAAAAACCTAATTTCTGAAAATCTTTTGCAAGAAGATAATATTCATCATTTATTATGTGAACAATCGCCTTAATAAGAGTGAGTCTATCTGAATTTGTAATTGTATCCATCATTCCGAAATCTACATAAGCTAAATTTCCATAATCTGCATTTCCTCCTTTAAGAGCAAACATATTTCCGGGGTGTGGGTCAGCATGAAAATATCCATATTCAAATAATTGCTGAAGACCACTGATTACACAAGTTTTTATAAAAGAGGAAGGTACCAAGTTATTTTCCTCCAATAAAGCCCTATCTCTTAATTTGACTCCATCAATCCAAGAGGTTGTAATAATTCTCTTTGATGAAAACTGTTTTTCCAATTTAGGGATAAACACATTGGGGTTGTCTTTGAATAAGTTGGCAAACCTTAAAGCATTTTCACCTTCTTTTTCATAGTCAATTTCATCAAAAAGTGCTTTGCCGAATTCATCTATTATTTCACCAATTCCAACACCAATATTTAATGGTAGGAATGGTGACAAGAAAGTTGCTAAAAACCTTAATATCACTACATCTCTTCTTATAAGAAAGTATAAATTTGGTCTTTGTACTTTTACCGCTACATAAGTATTATTTTTCATTTTTGCTTTATAGACTTGTCCTAAGCTTGCTGAGGCAATAGGTCTCTCAGGGAACTCATCAAATAATTCATTAGGTGGCTTACCAAGTTCCTCTTCAATAATTTTTAAAGCAATTTTGTTATCAAATGCTGGGAGATTATCTTGTAAGTTGGTAAGTTCTGTAAGCCAATCTTGTCTAACAAGATCCGGTCTAGTTGAAAGTGCCTGTCCTAATTTTATAAAACAAGGTCCTAAATCTGTTATTACATCAAAAAGGTATTTCGAGAGATTTTTTTGTATATTTTTATTTTTACTGTTACCTTGAAAAAGTATTCTTAAAAAAAGAAAAATAAAAGTTAAAAGGATATATAAAACCCTCGGTATGAAAATCCATGGTCTCAGAATCAACCAAATCAAGTCACCTTTTGCTGAGTATTGCGAATAAGACCTCGTCATTAAAGTTAAAAAATATCAAAGAAGGATTCTTATTAATCCATTCTATATTTCTCAATAATACTTTATGAGCATTTCATCTTTTCTTACTAAAAAGTTTTTAAAGTCACTTTTCTTCCCCGCTCATAACAGAGGGGCAGCTTTACCCAAGAAATTAGTGGAATTATTAAGAAAACAACCTGGATTTTGGGACTTACCGGAACTCCCAGAGATAGGCTCACCTCTATCGCAAAGCGGATTAATTGCCAAAACACAAAGAGAATTATCTAAAAATTTTGGGGCGAAAGGTTGCTTTTTTGGAGTTAATGGAGCCTCTGGATTAATACAATCAGCGGTAATTGCAATGGCAAAACCTGGCGAAAATATTCTGATGCCAAGAAATGTTCATATAAGTGTTATAAAAATCTGTGCGATGATGAACATACATCCAATATTTTTTGACCTAGATTCTTCATCAGAAACTGGTCACTACAAACCAATAACAAAAGTATGGTTGGAAAATGTATTTAAAAAATTAAATTTTAAGGAAAGAAAAATTGCAGGGGTAATTTTTATAAATCCCTCTTATCAAGGTTATTCAGGAGATTTAGAGCCTTTAATAGAACTTTGTCATCAAAAAAATTTACCTGTTTTGGTTGATGAAGCCCATGGTTCCTATTTCCTTTTTTGTGAAAATCTTAACCTACCAAAATCAGCTTTAGTATCAAACGCTGACTTAGTCGTTCACTCATTACATAAGTCGCTTAATGGTTTAACTCAAACTGCTGCACTTTGGTACAAAGGGAATCTAATAAATGAGCATAATTTAATCAATAGTATTAACTTGTTGCAAACTACTAGCCCAAGTTCCCTTTTACTTTCTTCTTGTGAAGAGTCTATTAAAGATTGGATAAATAAAAAAAGTTTATCAAAATATCAAAAAAGAATTTTAGAGGCAAAAAGTATCTACAACAAATTAATCCAAAAGAATATTCCTCTTGTAGAGACCCAAGACCCCTTAAAAATAATATTAAACACCTCTAAGGTTGGAATTGATGGTTTTACTGCTGATAATTTTTTTTATAAAAATGGTCTTATTGCTGAATTACCAGAAATGATGACTTTAACTTTTTGCTTAGGATTTGCGAGCCAGAAAGATTTTCTTAATTTATTTGAAAAGTTGTGGAATAAATTATTATTTAATTCTAAAAAATTAAAAAGTTTAGAAGTACTCCAATCTCCCTTTAAACTAGTTCAAACACCCGAAATTGAAATTGGAATTGCTTGGAGAAGTGAGACTAAGAATATTCCTTTCTCTCAATCATTAAATAAAATCTCAGGAGACATTATTTGCCCTTATCCTCCTGGGATACCTCTACTAGTTCCTGGAGAAAAAATTGACATAGATAGGTTTAATTGGATAAATAAACAGAGTTTGTGCAACAAAGATCTGATAAATTTTAATATAAGAGTAATACAACCATAGAAATTTAATATGAGATTTAGAAGCGGATTACTTATAGGAATATTCGGTTTAATTGTTGTTTTGTTGGGAGGATGGTTTTTTGCATTAGCAACAGCGTTATTGACTTATTTAGCATTATTGGAATTTTTTAGGATGGCAGAATTTAAAGGAATAAAACCAGCTACAAAAACTACATTATTTTCATCTTTTATTATTATTATTTCTACTTATCTTGAGACTATAGGTTTACTGGAAGGAGAAATATCAAATTCAATTTTGCCTATCTGTTCAGTTGGAATATGTACTTGGTTACTGTTGCAACCAAAACCCGGAACAATTTCAGATATTGCAGCTTCTATTTTTGGATTATTCTATTTAGGTTTTTTGCCTAGTTACTGGATTAAGTTAAGAGGATTAGAGTCAGTAATAATAAGTTCAAATCAAGGTTTGATTTCGTTTGAAAACTTATCAAATACTACAGGTCTTCATTTAACTTTAACTTCTTGTTTTTTAATTGTTGCTAGTGATATTGGTTCTTATTTTATTGGAAAGTCATTTGGTAAAAAATCTCTTTCTCCAATATCTCCAAGCAAAACAATAGAAGGCTTAATTGGAGGTATATCCTGCTCAATTTTATTAGCAATATTTTTCGCATTTGCACTGAATTGGGAGAATCCATTATTAGTTGGAATTTTATATGGAGTTTTGATTTCTCTTATGGCATTAGTTGGAGATCTAATTGAATCAATGATGAAGAGAGATGCAAAAATAAAAGATTCCGGAACTTTTTTACCAGGACATGGAGGTATTCTTGACAGAATTGACAGCTACATTTTTACTCCATCTGTTTTGTATTACATTTTTATAATTCTCAAGTATCTAAATTAAATATGAAATTTTTTATTCCAAAAAATAGTCTTGGATAATTTTACTCGATAATGAAGGTAAATCTATATGCGGAAGATGACCACAATTTTGCAACCCTACAAAATTTAATTCATTAATTTTTCTTATATTTTTAATCTCTCTTTTTCCCAAAATACGATCATTTTCTCCACATACTGCCTTAATTGGAATATTTTGGATATATTTATGTGTCCCTGCAAAACCTCCACTTTTTGCAAATGATGCAAGTGAATTCCTCCATCCTTGGCAACCTAAATGAATTGAAGCAATTTGCTCTTCCATTTCACCAACACATTCATCTGGAAAAGCAAATGCTTGCCTGCAAAGACTTTTTCTAACTTGCGGCAATCCAAGAAATGAGGCTCCAATTTGGTTAAGAGGGAAAGGGATGATCTTAGGTTCTCCGAACAATCCGGCGGGCGACAAAAGAATAACTTTATCAATAGAGTCAGATATCTTAAAAGCAAGTTTTAAAGCTGCCGAACCTCCCATAGAGGCACCAATAATTTTAAGATTCTTCGTTATTTGTAGGGTTTTAAGGAGATCAATTAAATATAAAATTATTTTCGAGGGATTGTATTCATTTGTTGCACATCTAGGACTAAACCCAAACCCTAACAAATCAGGGGCTATAACTTGGAAATTTCTTTTTAATGATTGATATATTCTCCTAAACTCTAAAAAACTACTGTCAAAGCCATGTAAAAGAAGTATAGGTTGACCTTTTCCTCCCATAACTACAGGGAATTTCAAAGAGTTCCAGTTCTCATTGAGTTTGATCCACTTAACATCATTTGCCAAATAAACACCCAGTGGATCCAATAGAGATGATTTGGCGCTCTCAAAAAATTCAATATTTAAATCACTAAATTGTTTGAAATTGGATTTAGTCAAAAAATAATTATATTTTAATTTTTTGTTGTTCAAAATTTAAAATAACTTCAATTATATCTCGTTTACTAATTTCAAAAGGCAAGAAGTGAATTTCAGATTTATCTCTACATGTAAAATCAGCAATTTTCTCTAAATTTTTATTGTCAAAAACATTAATTCCTAATTCTGAAATGGTAGTTGGCAAATCTAATTGTTTCATTAGTACTAATAATTGTTTTATAGATTGATCAGCCAATTTATTATTATTTTTCATTTCTTCAAGTCTTAATTGCAATAACAATCCAACTCCAACAATCTCACCATGCAAGAATTTATTTGGGGTGATTATCTGAGTAATTGCATTATGAATAGCATGTGCTGCAGCGGTCCTACACTTTTCTCCCCCTATGCCTCCTACTAATCCTGCTGTAAGTCCACATGCTTCAATAGTATTTCGCCACGAGGAATTATTTTTAACTTTATCCTTAAAGGCTTTTCCTCCATCAATTAGTAATTGATCTCTTAAAACTCTTGATATCTGAATAGCTTGTTGAACAAGACCATCATCTACAGTTGAACTTGTTATTGAGGATTCATACCATTTTGCTAAAGCATCTGCTATTCCACTTGCTAGTGTTCTTGATGGAGCTGTTTGAATAAATTTATGATCGAATACTAGGAGCTTTGGACAAGATCTTAATGCAACATCCTTTATGAATTGACCTTTTTTTGTATAAATATTTGACAAAGCTGTCCAACCCGCGCATGTAGACGCGCTGAGAGGGACTGTAATACATGGAATATTAAGAATTTCTCCTATATATTTGCCGGAATCAAGAACTTTACCTCCTCCTGCTGCAATAACAGCATCATTATTATTATTTAAGATAATGTTCTTAACTTTTGAGATATCTTCATAGCAGCAATCAAATTGTAGATTAGCCGAGTTTGCATTAAGGTCTTGATTTTTTAAATCTCTAAAAATTTTATCTTTAATATCATTCGTGTGAACGTTTCTACCTAAAATTAATGGGCTTTTAGTTAAATTAACAATATGAGGTAAAGCTTTTTCCCAAGCATCATTCCCCCTAAATATAGTTTCTGGAGAGATTGACTGCATTTTGTAATTAATTACTAGAAGTTAGCACCTGCTAACTCCTGTTGAGACTCTTCAGAAGAGATATTTATTGTTACTTTTTTGTTTTCATCTATATCAACTAGAGCCTTATCTCCATCTTTTATTCTTCCAGAAAGAACTTCTTCTGCCAAACTATCCTCTAATAAACGCATGACAGCTCTTCTTAATGGTCTAGCTCCATAAGAGGGATTATAACCTTCTTCAACTAACCTTTCCTTGAAAGCTTCAGTTACGCTTAATTTAATGCCTTTATCTTGCAATCTGGCAAAAACTTCTCGCAACATTATTTCAGCAATTTCTTTAACCTCATTTTTAGATAGTTGTCTAAATACGATTATTTCATCAAGTCTATTTAGAAATTCTGGTCTGAAATATTGTTTGAGTTCTTCATTAACTAATGATTTAATCCTATTATATTGACTATCTTCAACAGAATCACCGGAAAACTCAAATCCTAAACCACCTCCACCTTTCTCGATTACTTTTGATCCAATATTAGAAGTCATTATTAGCAAAGTATTTTTAAAGTCTACTGTTCTCCCTTTAGAGTCGGTTAATCTACCGTCTTCAAGAAGTTGTAATAATAGATTAAAAACGTCTGGATGAGCTTTTTCTACTTCATCAAATAAAACAACCGTATAAGGCCTTCTTCTGACCGCTTCAGTAAGTTGACCACCTTCATTAAACCCCACATATCCTGGGGGAGAACCTATAAGTTTACTAACTGTATGTCTTTCCATAAATTCTGACATATCTAGTCTAATCATTGCTTCTTCGCTACCAAAGAAATATGAAGCTAATGATTTAGTAAGTTCAGTTTTTCCTACACCAGTAGGACCAGAAAAGATAAAACTTGCTATGGGCCTATTAGGGTTTTTCAATCCAACTCTTGCTCTTCTTATAGCTCTAGAGACAGCTTTTACAGCTTCATCTTGTCCAATTAGTCTTTGATGAAGTGTTTCCTCCATATTGAGGAGCTTGACTGATTCGGTTTCGGTTAATTTTTGAACGGGTACACCAGTCCAAGAGGCAACGATATGTGCTACGTCTTCCTCACTGACCATAGGGTTTGATAAAATTTCTGATTCACTTTTTTCTGAATTTGTATCAACGCCAGATTCATCTTCGGTTTTAGATTCTTTATTATTTTCAAGAACTTTTTTAATTTTTGCAGACAGTTCCATTTCTTTTTCTCTAAGTTGTCCAGCTTGATCAAAATTTTGATCCCTTACAGACTCTTCTTTTTGTTTTTGAATTTGTCTTAGTTCTTTATCTATTTGTTTAGCTTCAGGAGGAAGCTTAGAGTTTAATAAACGAACTCTACTTCCTGCCTCATCGATAAGATCTATAGCTTTATCGGGTAAAAACCTATCAGAGATGTAACGATCTCCTAGGTGAGCTGCAGCCTCTAAAGCATCATCAGTAATTTTGAGTCGATGATGTTGTTCATAACGTTCTCTAAGACCTTTTAAGATTTCGATTGTATCTTCAATAGATGGTTCCCCAACCATTACAGGTTGGAATCTTCTCTCTAGAGCAGCATCTCTTTCGATATGTTTTCTATATTCATCAAGGGTTGTGGCTCCAATACATTGGAGTTCACCTCTGGCCAAAGCTGGCTTTAATATATTTGCAGCGTCTATGGCTCCTTCAGCAGCTCCAGCACCAATTAAAGTATGCACTTCATCAATCACAAGAATCACATTTCCAGCGGATTTTATTTCTTCCATTATTTTTTTTAGTCTTTCTTCAAATTCTCCTCTATATTTTGTTCCAGCAACCAAAAGACCTATATCAAGAGTTAGAACTCTTTTGTCTTCTAATATGTCAGGAATATCTCCCATTTGTATTCTTTGAGCTAGACCTTCCGCGATAGCTGTTTTACCTACTCCAGGTTCTCCAATAAGCACCGGATTATTTTTAGTTCTCCTTCCTAATATTTGAACTACACGATCTATTTCTGCATAACGACCAACTACCGGATCAAGTTTTGATTCATTAGCTAACTTTGTAAGATTTGTTCCAAATTCATCCAAAGTAGCAGTTTTTAAATTACTTTTACTCGCATTTGCTCCACTACCGACTTCAGCTGTTTCGCCTAACATCCTTATGACTTGAGTTCTTACTTTAGTAAGATCAACACTAAGATTCTCTAGTACCCTTGCTGCTACTCCTTCACCTTCTCTAATTAAACCAAGTAAAAGATGTTCTGTACCTATATAGTTATGTCCCAATTGACGAGCTTCTTCCAATGATAATTCTAAAACCCTTTTTGCCCTTGGAGTAAAAGGTATTTCAACAGCTACAAATCCTGAACCTCTACCAATTATCTTTTCTACTTCTATTCTTGAATCCTTTAAATTAACACCAAGTGATTTAAGAACCTTTGCTGCGACACCAGTGCCTTCGCCAATTAAACCTAATAAAATTTGTTCGGTTCCAACAAAATTATGACCAAGCCTTCTTGCTTCCTCTTGAGCAAGCATGATGACTTTTATAGCCTTTTCTGTAAATCTTTCAAACATTAGAAGATTAATTCCTATTAATAACCTACCAGTAATATGTCAATTTTGTGTTCAGAATGAGCTTTTGTGAATACCCAAAAGTATATTTTATCTTATTAAATTTAACTTTTTTAGTGATATAGCAATAAATTATAGTAATTTCAATGATTCTGGTTATCCGAACAATTGAATTTTTAAATTATTTAGTTGTTTATTTAGTTGTTAATTTTTTTTCTTTTAGGAGAGCATCTGAACCATCCTTATAATAATTTCTCCTGATTCCCACAGTAGAAAAATCAAATCGACTATAAAATTTCTCAGCTGTAGAATTAGTCTGGGATACTTCTAAAAATAATTTATTTATATTTGAATTTTCACATTCTTTTATTAAATATCTCATAAGGTAAGATCCAAAACCTTTTTTCCTGTATTTCTGATTTACAGCAAAAAAATTTATTTGAGCTTCATCAAGAACTACATGAAAAACGCATATTCCTACTATTATTTTTGAAAAAAATAATCCAAAGACTCTTATCCCTTCTTTCTTAAATTCATGAGACCACTGCTTTTTGCTCCACAACGAAATCGTGTTTGAATCTAATTCATAACATAAATCAATATCTTTCTCATTAATATTTTTAATCGATATCATTTATGTAGTATAAGTACTCTAAAAATTTGAAATTATAGTCATTATAGAATAAGACAATTTGAAAATGACTCTACTTTAGATTCTCCCATGGAAGAAAAAAAATCCTTTTTAAAACAAAAGATTGACCTTAAAAGTCCCAATAGAAATATTGTACCCATTACTACATCCGTTGGTAGTGATGGTAAGTTATCAGTTGGAGGATGTTCTATTGAAGAATTAGTGAAAAAATATGATTCTCCTCTTTATATTTTAGATGAAATTACATTAAGAAATTCTTGCAGAGCATACAAAAAAGCATTAGAAAAATATTACCCTGGAAGATCTCTGCCGATATATGCTTCCAAGGCGAATAGTTCTATTTTTATGAGTAACCTTATTTCCTCAGAGGGTTTAGGACTTGATGCAGTTTCAGAAGGAGAAATATTAACTGCCCTTAAAGGTGGCGTCCCAAATGAAAAAATTGTTTTTCATGGTAACAATAAATCAGATAATGAAATAGAGTTTGCAGTTAGAAATAACATCAAAGTAATTGTAGATAATGATTATGACTTAGAAAGATTAGAGGTAATCTCAAATTCATTTAATCATGATTTGGAAATAATGATTCGCTTTACTCCTGGGATAGAATGCCATACACACGAATACATAAGAACGGGATCATTCGATAGCAAATTTGGTTTTGGAATTGAATATTTAAATGTCTTATTTGAAAGAATCAGTAATGCAAAACATCTTAAATTGAAAGGATTACATGCTCATATTGGTTCCCAAATTTTTGAACTAGAACCACATAAGGATCTAGGAGAAATTATGGTCAATGTAATTTTAGACGCCAAAAAATTTGGCCATAATATTCAAAAATTAAATGTAGGTGGAGGTTTAGGAATTAAATATACAGAAAATGACGATCCTCCTTCAATTGATGAATGGGTAAAAACAATTTCCACATCTGTTGTTAAAGCTTGTAAGAAAAACAATTTAGATTTACCTACACTAATGTGTGAGCCTGGAAGATCTATCGTTTCTACAGCTGGAATAACAATTTATAAAATTGGAGCGTTTAAAGAGATTCCCGGTATCAGAACATATTTTTCTGTTGATGGTGGGATGAGTGATAATCCAAGACCCATAACATATCAATCAAATTATTCTGCATGCTTGGTTAGTAACCCCTTTAATATTAATTCGAAAAACAAATATACTATTGCTGGCAAGCACTGCGAATCAGGAGATGTATTGTTTAAAGAGATAGAACTAGCAAATTGCAAAACAGGAGATCTCATATGTGTTTTTGGTACTGGTGCATATAATAATTCGATGAGTTCTAACTACAACAGAATTCCAAGACCAGCAGCTCTTTTGGTTTGTGATGGAGAAGCAGAGATTATTCAAAAAAGAGAAAGTCCATTTGATCTTTTAAAATATGATGTTTTACCTGATCGCTTTATTAAACAAAATTAGGTACATTTAAATTAATTTTGTTTTTAGTGTGAATTTCTGGGGGATTATAAATTTAAAACTTTTATTAGATATATTATTTGCTGTTGGTTTCGGACTTTTATTATTCTCAAGAGTAAAAGAACAACGAACATTATGGCTCCTAAGAGGATATTTGTTTTTAGTCTCATCCGCATGGTTTATTCAAAGATTTGCATACCTTCCATTAACGTCAAAATTAATTGATGCCGTAGTCCTAGCTTGCTCTCTCTCATTAGCAATTCTTTGGCAAGGAGAGTTAAGAAGATTAATGGAATTACTAGGTACTGGGAGACTTGCTGTATTACTAGGAAATCCACCGAAGGAGTTCAGAGCAACATCAACTACTATTACTCAGTTGGTTGATACCGCTGGTAAACTCTCTCAGAATAGAAGAGGCGCTTTAATCGTTGTAGATTTAGGGAGTGATTTAAGGCCTGAAGATTTTTTATATTCAGGTACTAATATTGAGGCACAATTATCAACTGACCTTTTAATAAATCTTTTTGCAACAGATACCCCTTTGCATGATGGAGCAGTGCTTGTTAAAGGGAACAAAATAATATCTGCAGGGGTAATACTTCCTTTGTCAAGGCAAGGAATTAGTAGATATGGCACAAGACATTTAGCTGCACTGGGAATTACAGAAAGATTTGATAGGTGTATTTGTATTGTTGTTTCTGAAGAAACAGGTACGTTATCATTAGCAAACCAAGGTAAACTTGAAAGACCAATCACTAGTAGTAGGTTACAAGAACTTCTTGTAAATTTAATTGGGAATCAAAACTCAATGGTGACAAGTAAATCATCTATAAGTAAAAATGCCTTATCCAAAAAGACAACCCCGAATGATAATATTATCAGTGATATTAATGGAAAAGAGACTGAAAAATCAGAAATCTTCGTTAACAAAAAGGACTAACTAATGAGTTTAGGAAAAATAATCGATACGAAAAATAATGATTTATCTAAGAGAATAGATAAGCAGAAAGTTCCAGAACATGTTGCAATAATTATGGATGGGAATGGGAGATGGGCGACAAAAAAAGGTTTGCCTCGTACATATGGGCATAAGAGAGGAGTGGATGTTTTAAAAAAAATTATCAAAGCATCAAAAAAATTAGGTTGTAAAGTGCTTACTGTTTATGCTTTTTCAACTGAGAATTGGACAAGACCAACAAAAGAGGTTGACTTCCTTATAAATCTCTTTAACGAAGTTTTGAGAAACGAAATTAAAGATATACATGAAGAATCAACAAAAATAAAATTCATTGGGGATTTAACTCCTTTCCCAGAAAATTTAAAAAAAATAATCTCTAGTTCAGAATCTCTAACTAAAGACAACAATACATTTTTATTAAATGTTTGCGTCAATTATGGAGGCAGGCAAGAAATAGTAAAAGTTGCGAAAGAACTAGCATTAAAATGTTCCTCTGGTGAAATAAAACCCAATGAAGTTAATGAAGAATTATTCAATTCAGAGCTATTAACTAAGGGAATTAAAGATCCAGAATTACTGATAAGAACTAGTGGAGAAAAAAGGATTAGTAATTTTCTTTTATGGCAATTAGCTTATTCAGAAATTTACATATCCGAGGTACTTTGGCCAGACTTCAATGAGTTTGAATTTTTAAAAGCAATAATTGATTACCAATCAAGGGATAGACGTTTCGGCGGTATAAAATCAATACCAAATGAATCTTTTGAAGATTCTCAATATACTTCCTAACAAAAATGTCTAATTTTCATAATCAGTTATTAAGAGAAATTAGGTTCGATTGGAATAAAGAGGAGATATTGAAAATACTTAATATGCCTCTGATTGATTTAATGTGGGAATCACAAATCATACACAGGAAATTCAACAAATACAACATTCAATTAGCATCATTGTTCAGCGTCAAAACTGGTGGCTGTGAGGAAAATTGCTCCTATTGTAGCCAATCAATTTATAGTGCCAGCGACATAAAAAGTCATCCACAATTTCAAGTTGACGAGGTTTTAGCAAGAGCTCAAATAGCAAAAAATGAAGGTGCAGATAGGTTTTGTATGGGTTGGGCATGGAGAGAAATTAGAGATGGGAAATCTTTTAATGCAATGTTAGAGATGGTTAGAGGTGTAAGAGATTTAGGAATGGAAGCATGCGTTACTGCTGGTATGCTTACAGAAGAACAAGCTTCCAGACTTGCTAATGCAGGTTTAACCGCGTATAACCATAATCTTGATACTAGTCCTGAGCATTATAAAAATATTATTACGACTAGAACTTATCAAGACAGACTAGACACTATCAAAAGGGTAAGAAATGCAGGAATAAATGTTTGTTGCGGTGGAATAATAGGTTTGGGTGAAACTAATGGCGATAGAGCATCTCTTTTAGAAGTACTTTCAAACATGAATCCTCACCCTGAAAGTGTTCCTATAAATTCATTAGTAGCTATACAAGGTACTGGTTTAGAAGATAATCAAGAAATTGATTCCATTGAGATGATAAGGATGATAGCTACAGCAAGAATTCTTATGCCTAGAAGTAAAATAAGATTAAGTGCAGGTCGAGAAAAGCTCTCAAAAGAAGCCCAAATTTTATGTTTTCAATGTGGTGCAAACTCAATTTTTTATGGAGATGAGTTACTCACAACTTCAAACCCATCTTTTCAATCAGACAGAAAACTTCTTAAAGAGGTTGGAGTATCATTTAATAAAGATTTTGAAACTTGTGAAAAAAAATTATCTTCTTTATGAAAGGCAAAAATTATAAAATAGTTTCTCTTTATTCTTTCTTCCCATTTAAAGAAAATTTAATTC
>CACOFO010000012.1 GCA_902626435.1 uncultured Prochlorococcus sp. | reverse complement strand
ACAAAAATGTAATGACAATAAAATAGTAGGAGATATAAAAAAAATTAGAAGGTAAATTGCATAAAAATAAGAGAAAAGCGTTAGATTTTTCAACTTTAAATTTTTCTGGAACTTATGCAAAAGAAGTAGAGGCTTATGTTCTTGAAGATAAACCAAAAAAAGTAAAAGACTTTATTATAAAATACTGTCTATAAATTCAAATAAAACATGTTAACTAGCAATAAAATTGCCACAGCGCTGTTTATCTAAAAAATTCATATGTTGTCTTTCTGAGTAATATAATTCCTGAAATTTAATAGCATCTGAGTTTAACTCCTTAAAAAGATCATCTATCTCTTTATTAGTCTGTGATAAACCTGAAGAGGGATTATCAATCAAGATAGATATGCAATTTTCTAAAGTTTTCAATCTTTGAGATCCCCAAGATTCGATCAAGTGTCTGCATCTTTTTAAAGAATTATATTTCTCAAGAAGTGATAAAGTTCCAAGTAAATTATCTTTAGGGTTACTTAGCAATGTTAAAAACAATTCATTTGGGTTAACAAAATTATTAATTTTATTTGATGAATCAGGAATATTAATAGCTAAGTAGTCAGATAGAAGTGAAATTAAGTTAATAGCAGAAAACTCTTTTTGTAGAGTTTGACTATTTGATTGTTTTAATTCATTTAAATAATTTAAACCCAAATTAGTTTGTTCAATTTTTGAAATAATTTCCCACAAATTTTGAATAAATTTAGTACTAAAACCATTAATTTCTCTTTTAAGAAATTCATCGCGAATGAAAAGACGAAGTTCAGGACAATGCAAATAATAAAAAATTATTTCAGATTCATTTTTCTCGCGGCGAGAAGTTTCATTTGGTTGTTCAAATTTTTTTGATCTACCGTGCCAACGAAATCCCTTAACTTGATTTCGTAAATCTTGTTCAAACTGTATCGCTAACCTTGCTTGTCCCTTACTCAATCGTTCAGAAACTTTTTGTAAGTAATGTGTTCTGGTTGATGATTGTGGTAATTTACTCAACAATTTTACTAGTAAAGAAATTACACTCTGGAAATTTTCAGACTTAGTTAAATCTTTGTCCTTAAAAATCTGATCAATCTCCCAATCAATCCAAAAGGATGAATTATCAATTAAGTTAAAGTAATCTTCTGGAGTATGATTATTCAAAAACTCATCAGGATCTTTAAAATCGTTAAGTTGAAGTATCTTTAAATTAATTTGATCATGGAGAGATAAGCCTTCGACTTCTTTTATTACTCTTTTTGTAGCTAATATTCCTGCATTATCAGAATCAAAATTCAAAATTATATTTTTATTATCTGTACATCTACATAATTGAGAAATTTGATATTTATTTAATGCGGTACCTAGGGAAGCTACAGAATTATTAATACCTTTTGCATGAAGAGAAATTACATCAAAGTATCCTTCAACAATAATCGCTTTGTCTTTTTTCCTTATATTGCTGGATGCTTTTTCAAAAGCAAACAACATTTTCCCTTTTTCAAATATCTCTGATTCAGGAGAATTAAGATATTTGGGTTCCTGTCCATCTAGAGATCTACCACCAAAGGCAACTACTCGCCCTTGCATATCATGTATTGGAACGATTAATCGATTTCTAAAACGATCATATATCTTGTCGGAATTATCTTTTGAAATTGCTAGACCTGACGCCAATATTAAATTAATTGGAAATTTTTCTACCTTAGATAGATAGTTAAATAAATCATTCCATGAATTTGGAGCAAAACCTAATTCAAAGTCATCAATAATTTTATTACTCAATTTTCTCTTGGATGTTAAATATTCCAGAGCTTCAACACCTTGAGAATTATTTAGTTGTGACTTAAACCAATTTTTAGTGACTCTTAATATTTTATAAAGCTCTTCCTTTCTAGATAATTGTTTTTTATATGCTTCTACTTGGGGACCTTCAAGATTTTCAACATTAATATTATTTTTCTTGGCAAGAGAAAGTACAACATCAGAAAAATTTGCACGAGTAAATTCCATTAAAAATTTAATAGAGTTGCCACCAGCACCACAAGAAAAACAATAATAGAATTGTTTACTTGGTGATACGGTCATAGATGGCTTAGTATCATCATGAAAAGGGCATATCCCTACAAATTCTTTGCCTTTCTTTTTAAGAACAATATGTTCAGATATAACGTCAACAATATCTGCCTTTTCCTTAACCTCTTGAACAGTTCTTGGGTGTATAGAATGAACCATTGAGATTTTTATCAAAAAAACAAATAATGATTTATTTGTTATAGGTCAAAATCAAATAAGAATCTACTTAATTTCACAATAAAACTATTTTTTAAATGATAAATATCTCAAAACTAGAAAAAATATTTAATTCATTGAATAAGTTTAATTTGGTATTAGCCTCTTTCTTCTTTAGTTTGATGACTTTGTGCGTAAAAATTATTGATAAAAGGATACCTATTTATGAATTAGTTTTATTCAGATCATTGTTAAGTTTAATGATTACATTATTCATAATCAATCTAAAAAAGATAAATCCTTGGGGCAAAAATAGACCATTACTTATCTTAAGAGGTGTTTTAGGAACTTTAGCTTTAATTTGTATTTTTTATGCTATTAGAAATATGCCTCTTAGTATATCTACTGTAATTCAGTACACATATCCTATCTTTATATCTATATTTGCTGGCATATTTATAAATGAAAAAATTACTCGAAATATAATAATTGCTTTAATTATTGGTTGGATTGGAATATTAGTAATTTTAAATCCAATTCAATTATCAAATATAAACGTTGAAATTGAAAATGTTTCGATTTCGATAGCTTTTTTTGGAGCAATCTGCACTGCATTAGCTTACGTTACAGTTAAGAAACTTTCATTTACTGAAGATGTTTATGTAATTATTGAATATTTCCCACTTGTCTCTTTTATAACATTATTTCCAATAGTATTAATCAACTGGGTTACCCCAAATTGGAATGAATTAGTTTGGATAATTGGCATTGGCTTATTTACACAACTAGGTCAGACTTTCTTAACTATAGGGTTAAAAAATTTACCTGCTTCTGAAGCCTCTACTATTAACTATTTACAAGTTTTATTCGGGTCTATTTGGGGGGTATTGTTTTTTAGTGAAATAATAAACATAAATTTTTTATTAGGTGCATTACTAGTTTTATTAGGAACTATTATTTCTACTACCAAAATTATCAAAAGGACATAGAATATTAAAAGAATAAAAATCACAGTGAAATTTTTCTATTTAGCTTTATTGTTTGCTTTTTCTCCTGCTCTTCAAGTATATGCATCGACACCAAAATCAGTAACTTGTACCAGAACCGAATACAGAGAAGAATATATCCCTGGAACAAAATCAAACCCAGGCTATGTAAGAAGTTATGAAGTAGATGTAGAAATACCTTGTGGAGGATCAAAAGCAGAGAGAATCAATGATAATGACTGTACTGATGGAAAAATAGCTGGTGCATTGCTTGGTGGAGGATTAGGTGGTGCCATTTCAAGAAAGGAGGGCCGTTGGTGGGCAGTTCCACTTGGTGCAGTAACGGGAGCGGCTATAGGTTGTCAAGTGGATGGTGGTAATTGATTAGTTGGATAACTGGAGAGCTTATTGAATTTTGGCAAAGTAATCAAAAATATTTTATTTTAATAAACTGTCAAGGCTTAGGCTACGAAATTCAAATATTAGAATCTTTTTTTCTTAAATTAAAAGCTAATCAAATATCTTATAAAAACGTAACTCTTTGGATAAAACATATTAAAAAAGAAGATTCAGACTTATTATTTGGCTTTATCTCTAAAGATCAAAAGAATTTCTTTATTGAAATTTTAAATATTAGGGGTGTTGGTTCCCAAATTGGCATGGGGATATTAAATAAATTTTCCATTGTTAAAGTAATAAATGCAATTAATACACAAGACAAAAAATTAATTTGTTCCGTGCCTGGTATAGGTCAAAAAATGAGTGAGAGGTTGATTTTAGAATTAAAAAATAAATTTAAAAGTGAAATACAATTTGAAGAAGAAAAAAACAAAGATGAATTTGTGATTAAGGATCCTGAAATTAATAAAATGATGGAGGACCTTCAGTTAACACTTCAATCATTAAATTACAAAAATAAAGAAATAAAGACTATTTTGAAAAGCATTAACAAAGATGTAGATCTCCTTTCAAAAAAGGATAATAATTTGTCATTTGAAAATTTATTGAAATTAGCTATGGATTATCTAGATAAGGATAGTAGTAATTTAGCTAGATGACGTAGTATCATAGACGTAAAGGAAAATAAATTTTATGTCATTAGATACAGCTGAAAAACAGAAGCTGATTGAAACTCATCAAGTTCATCCAACTGATACAGGTTCAGTTGAAATTCAGGTGGCAATTCTTTCTAAAAGAATATCGAAATTAAGTGACCACCTCCAAGGAAACATTCATGATTTTGCTTCAAGGCAAGGATTATTAAAAATGATAGGGAAAAGGAAAAGATTACTTTCTTACATAAAAGACAAAAACGTTTCTAAATATCAAGATTTAGTAAAAAAAATTGGAATCAGAGGATGATTTCAATTAATGAAAAAAAAACAATCTAAAAAAAAGACACAAAATAAAAAGAAAAAGAATTATTCTGATAAAACTGCCTTTGCTAATCTTGAAAAAACATCTAATACAGTAACTACTCCTAAGCGATCATCAAATGGGATTCCTAAATATGTTGCTGATAGAATGGCAAGAAGAATATTATTTACAGCAGGAATACCCACAATATTAGGAATGTCGGTTTTTGTTGTTAGCTACATTATCGTCACAAGAAATATTGCTGAAATACCTCCTTCATCAACAATTGCAATTTCAGCGTTATTTTTTTTATTAGGTTTAGCAGGATTAAGTTTTGGAATATTATCAGCTAGTTGGGATAAGGAGCCTGGATCTTTTTTCGGTATTGAAAATATTCCAATGAATATACAACGTGCAAAAGCAGCTTTTAAACCTGCAACTCAAAATTTTGAGGAGAATGATTAACCTAGGAAACTAAAGATTTCAAATTAACATGGAATGATTTATCCTCTAATAATTTGCATGCACCTTGTATATCACCAATACAGAATTGTTCCCCAAATTTAACGTAGGTAACATTATTTTTACTTCTTACTGCAGCTAAAACTGGAATCTTGATACCACATCTGCCTTTATCTGGTTTAAATTTAATTAAACAGTCTCTCAAAGTATTTTGTACTCTTACATCAGATGCTTGAGAACTTTCAAGATTAATTATAAGCAACTTAAGGTTATCTATTTCTCTACAATCATCAATTATTAACTGCGTCTTATCACTTTTTCTATCTATTGTTCCCCAGACTAATAGTCTAGTATCAGTCAAAAGAAATTCTGATAATCTGACATAGGTTTTTGGAAAAACTATTGCTTCGCAACTTCCAGAAAGATCTTCTAACTGAATTATAGCCATCCTGTCACCTTTTCTCGTTGTGATTTGCTTCAAATCAGGTATCATTCCAACTAAAGATACTTTGGTTCTATCTTTTGTTTCTTCTAACTGCGAAATACCTATAGGAGATATAAGTTTTGCTGGCTTAGTTAAATGTTTTAAAGGATGATCAGATAAATAAAAGCCCAATAACTGCTTTTCTAACTTCAACTTCTCAATAAGTGAATAATCATCAACCTTAGCTAATTGTGATTCTGAAAAAGCAACATTAGAAAATTCTTCTTTAGAGTCAAATAAATTTCCTTGCCCCGATAATCTATCACGATTTCTTGAAGAGGCCCACTCAATAACATGCTCGAGATCAGCCAATAACTGTGCTCTATTATTATCATTTGAAAACTCATCTAGTGCTCCACAATGAATTAAAGATTCGAGACTTCTTTTGTTAAGAACATTAGAAGGCAAACGATCGCACAAATCAGATAATGACTTAAAGATTCCAAAACTATTTCGGTTTTCAATTATATTTCGTATCGCAGAATCTCCTAAATTCTTAATTGCAGATAGGCCGAATAAAATCTGATTATTCTTAATAGTGAAATCAACCCCAGAAAAATTAATACTTGGAGAAATAACTTCTATTCCCATGGAATAACAATTAGAAATATATCTTTGCATCTTGTCGCTAGAGCCAGAATTTACGCTTAAAAGGGATGCCATATATGCAACAGGAAAATGGGCTTTTAAAAATGCAGTTTGATAAGTTACAGCTCCATATGCAGTTGAGTGACTTTTATTAAAACAATATTCTGCGAATAAAACCATTTGATCAAAAAGATCATTTGCTAATTTTTCATTTACACCTTTCTTCATAGAACCGTCAACAAAAATATTCCTATGCTTTACCATCTCAGATACTTTCTTTTTCCCCATTGCTCTTCGAAGTAAATCAGCCTCACCTAAAGAATAACCGGCCAGGTCTTGAGCAATTTTCATGATTTGTTCTTGGTAAACCATAATTCCATAGGTTTCAGTAAGAATTGACTTAATAAAAGGATGAGGGAAATCAACCTTTTCGTTCCCATTTTTTCGATTTATGAATTTAGGTATAAGGCCTGCATCAAGAGGACCAGGTCTATAAAGAGCAAGTATGGAAGAAATATCCTCTAGAGAGTTAGGTTTGAAATCCCTAACGACCTGTTTCATACCAGAAGATTCAAGTTGAAAAATACCTTCAAGATCTCCTCTCCCAATAAGCTCAAAAGTTTTACCATCATTTTGAGGTAACTCATCAATATTTATTTTCTTTCCAGTAGATTGATTAATAAGAGAAACTGTCTTTTCAATCATCGTAAGATTTTTAAGACCCAAGAAATCCATTTTCAATAATCCAAGTGATTCAATATCATCCATAGAGTATTGGGTTATTATTTGTCCTTCATTATTCCTTTGAAGAGGTACAAGTTCGTCAAGCGGATCTGATGCGATAACAACTCCAGCAGCATGAACTCCATATGTTTTATTAGTTCCTTCAATTCTCAAAGCCAAATCAACCCATTTCTTCACCCTATTATCGTTCAAGTACTTATCTCTAAATTCTTGGCTAGGTGAATTTTTGTCAATCATTTCATTTAGTTTATAAGGTTTCCCTCGTACAACTGGTATTAACTTAGCCAATTTATCCGCTTCTCCATAAGGTATATCTAGAACCCTTGCAACATCTTTTAAAACCGCCTTAGAGGTCATTTTATTAAAAGTAATAATTTGCGCAACTTTATCCTCTCCATAACGATTAGTAACATAATCAATAACTTCATTTCTCCTATCAATACAAAAGTCAGTATCAATATCTGGCATAGACTTTCTTGCCGGATTTAAAAATCTCTCAAACAATAATCCATGTTCAACAGGATCTATATTTGTGATATGAAGAGCATAAGCTACTAATGAGCCTGCTGCAGAACCTCGACCGGGCCCTACTGGGATAGAATTATCTCTAGCAAATTTGATGTAGTCCCAAACAACCAAAAAATAGTCTGGGAAACCCATATCTTTAATAATTTTTAATTCGGAAGATAGTCTTTCTTTATATTTCGCATCAATTTCTGTAAGATTATTTTTTTTAAGTCTTTTTAAGAGACCTTCGTTAGATAATTGTGTTAGGAAAGAAAATGAATCTGTATCTTCGTTAAGAGGGAATTTTGGCATTCTATAATTACCAAACAAATCAAAAACCTCAACTTTTTGAGAAATTTCTAATGTATTGTTCACTGCCTCATTAATTGATTCATCATCGATATGATCTTTAAAAAGTTCTAGCATTTCATTTTCACTTTTAATGTATTCTGTACCTGTATATCTCAATCTTTTTTGATCACTTATTAGTTTTCCTGTTAATATACAAAGCAAAGCGTCATGTGCTTCAACATCCATATTTGACAAGTAGTGTGCATCGTTGGTAGCGATTACTTTTATTTGGTGCTTCTTCCCAAATTTAATTAATTCAACATTTACAATCCTATCCTCAATTGAGCCGTGATCTTGTATTTCTAGATAAAAATCATCTGCAAATAATTTTTTATACCAAAGAGCTATATCCTCTGCTACGTCTAATCTACCTTTTAAGATAGCCTGAGGTATCTCTCCACCAAGACAAGCTGTAGAAACTATAAGTCCATCACTATATTTACTTAAAAGAGATTTATCAATACATGGTCTTGAAAAAATACCTCGACCTCTCATCCCATTTAAGTGACTAATTGTTGTTAATTTAACTAGATTCTTATAACCAGTGTAATTTTTTGCCAACACCACTAAATGATATCTTTTTTCTTTTTTAGGTTGAGGATCATCAATAGAACCATTAATCACATACATTTCATTACCAATAATTGGTTTTATACCTTTTTCTTTACACTTCTTGACCAAATCAAGAACACCATACATAACTCCATGATCAGTAAGTGCTATAGATTCCATTCCAAGATCAGAGGCTCTTTCTACAATTTTTGATATTTGACTAGCTCCATCAAGTAAGCTGTAGTCACTATGATTATGAAGAGGAACGAAACCCATATTCAGATAATTTATATATATAAGATAGAGAAAATTTCTAAAAGATCTATACTTTTTAATTACAAATTAATTATTAATACAAATTTAGAATAAAGGTCTACTCTTAATTACCTGAGCATCAATTTCGAAAATATTTGCGGCATTCAATATTCTATCCTCTTCTAATACATTACCTATTAATTGCAATCCTATAGGTAATCCTTTAGTATCAAAACCACAAGGAATGCTTATTGCTGGGAGACCTGCTAAATTAACAGGAACAGTTAATAGATCAGACAAATACATTGAAAGCGGATCATTAACATAATCACCCTTCAAAAAAGCGGTTGTTGGGCAGGTTGGAGTTAATAAAACATCTACTTTCTTAAAAGCATTATCAAAATCTTTTCTAATAAGTGTCCTAACTTTTTGTGCCTTCTTGTAATAGGCATCGCTGTATCCAGCTGACAAAGCATATGTTCCAATCAAAATTCTTCTTTGCACTTCATCTCCAAAACCTTCAGCTCTACTTTTTGAAGTCATATCTAAAAGATTTTGTCCTTCATTCGATCTATAACCATATTTAACTCCATCATATCTGGCTAAATTTGCAGAAGCTTCAGATGGTGCGATGACATAATATGTCGCTATTCCATCGTTGAATCTAGGACATTCAACTTCGATAATTTCAGCTCCTAAAGTTTTAAATCTATCAACTCCAGAAAGAACAGATTCCTTAACTTCTTGATTAAGACCCGCATGTTCAAAACATTCTTTAATGATTCCAATTTTCAAACCCTTTATAGATTTATTTAAATCAGTTAAATAATTTGGCACTGGTTTATCAAGACATGTTGAGTCAAAGGGGTCTTTACCAGATATTGAATAAAGAATTTCAGCAGCATCTGAGACAGTATTTGTTATTGGGCCAATTTGATCAAGAGAGCTAGCAAATGCTACGAGTCCCCATCTGCTAACTCTGCCATAAGTTGGTTTAAGACCCACAACACCACAAAAAGATGCTGGTTGTCTTATTGATCCTCCTGTGTCAGAACCTATAGCCGCCGCACAAAATCCAGCGGCAACTGAAGCAGCACTACCACCTGAACTACCTCCAGGAACTCTGTTAATATCCCAAGGATTTGAAGTGACACCAAATACAGATGTTTCCGTTGAACTACCCATTGCAAATTCATCTAAATTTGTTTTTCCTAAACAAATTCCACCAGAAGACCATAATTTATCTGAAGCTGTGGACTCATAAGGTGCCACAAAGCTTTTAAGCATTTTACTTGCACAAGTGGTTACGACGCCTTTGGTACAAATATTATCTTTAATTGCTATTGGCATCCCAGCAAGAGGAGGAAGTTTTTCTTTTTTTTGAATTAATTTGTCTATGTTTTCTGCTTGCGCGATTGCACTATCTTTTGTAGTACAAATATATGAGTTAATTTCGTGATCTTTATCGTCGATTTTCGCAAAAATTTCATTAACTAATTCCTTAACAGAAGCATTATTGCTAATAATTTCCTTTCTTAAAGAATTAAAATTCATTTCTTCATTTATTTCTTGAAATTAAAGTTATCAAATGGTAAGTGGTTCCTCTTTTTTGCAGCGAAAAAAACTATGTTTAATATTTTCAGAACCTTCATCAGAAAGATCTTTAATAAAAGAAGACGTATTCTTTTTTAAACTACGTTTAGTAATAAATGGACCAAACCAGTAAGTACCAGTAGGTTTATCTGTCTCAATTTTAGCCCACCAAGCTAATCCGAGTTTGTTTCCAAAATTTCTGATCAATTTAATTGGCCTTGTAGCCACCAATTCTTGTCAAATTCTATACAATTTTGTAGTGAAAATTCAATAATTTGTTATTAATCATACAAATGTATTGAAATAACAACATTTTAGATGTCTTTAATAACTGTGATTATTTAGAAATAAGATTATTTACTTGTTAAGTGAAATAGAGATATAGCGGCCGCCACAGAAGCATTTAAACTTGAAGTCTTACCTTTAAGTGGAATTCTTAATAGAAAATCACATTTTTTTTGAGTAAGCAAAGAAATACCTTTATCCTCAGAGCCGACTATAACTACCAAGGGTGTTTTTTCAAGAAAATTTGAGATAGATACTTTACCATCCCCAGATAAGCCAACAACAAGAAAACCATTTTTCTTAAGCTCCTCAAGTGCTCTATTTAAGTTAACAACTCTACTTACTTGCAAGTGCTCTAAGGCTCCTGCAGCTACCTTGGCGACTGTTCCCGTCAAACCAGCAGATCTTCTCTGAGGAATAATGATGCCCTTGCAATCAAATGCTTCCGCTGATCTTATAATGGCACCTACATTATGTGGATCAGTTATCCCATCTAATGCAAGTAGTATGGGATTTGTACAGTTGTATTTAGAAAAATCAATTAATTTTTCTAGTGATATTGTTTTAGAGCATGCCAACTGCAAAGCTACGCCTTGATGTGAAGCACCATAAGTCAATTGCGAAAGCCTGTTCCAGGAAACTTCTTCAATTAGGACTCCTTTTGATTTAAGGTCCTTAAGCAAAATATAGAATTTGTCTGAAGAAAAGATATCCGAAGTACACCAAATCCTATTAATCGCTCTTTCACTATTTAGAGCCTCATAAACAGAATGTTTACCCCATATCCAATCATCAAAATTTCTCTTATTAATAAACTCTTGATGATTATCAGGATTTTTATTAGAAAATTTTGTATTTGATTTAAATATTGGCCTTCTTCTTTTTGAAAATGAAGAAGAATTATTTTTATCATTTTTATTTAAATTTTCATCATTCTTATTTTCAGTAGAATTGTTCAAAAATTTTTCATTTTTTCCCGAACGATTTGTATTTTTAGAGTAATAACCAAAATCTGAATTTTGTTTATACTCTTTATTATTTTTTCCTGAAAATTTTTTTTTTGAGGAGTTTTTCATAGCTTCAATTCATTTTTAATTCTAAATATTCAAAAAGTTTAGATAATCTTTGAGGATCTTTTAAAAATAGCCAGCCAATGAGAGTTTCAAAACCTGTTGCTCTGGAGTATATGGTAGGGTCTGAAGATTTTGGATATCTCTTTGTTTTATTTCTAGCACGTCTAATTAAATCTATTTCATTTGAATTTAATAAATGTTCAATTTGACTTAAAGATTTTGACTGGGATTTTGCTTTTACTTCGTTTACTACAGATAAATGGAGATCTTTAGATTTTAAAGGAATATGAACATGTCTTAGTCTTTGGTGAAGCTCCCATATCGAATCTCCAAGCCAAGCAAGTTGAATAACTCCTATATCCTCGGGAGATCCATATGGAACCAGGTTTTGAATCCAATAAATCAATTTTTTAAATAAATTAATGCATCTTCAAGACTTGACTTCAAGTTAAGAAAATCCCCTAAACGAACAAGTTTAATTGTTTGGGCCACTCTCGAATTGCCAACGACAGAGAACCCAAGTTTCAACTTTTTGCATTCTTTAGCAGTTTGAACAAGAGCTCCAAGACCCGAGGAATCTAAAAAATCTATTTTTGTAAGATCAATAACGAATGGAAAATCATTTTTTAAGTTATTAGCAACAAAAGTCTTAAATTGTTTTTCTGAGAAAGCATCAAGTTGACCTTTAAAAGTAAAAACAATAATATTTGTTTTAACTTCATGGTTTCCTCTTAAAGAAACCGTTAACTTCTGGAAATCTTCTATGATTTAATACCTCCCATAAATTAATTTATCAAATGTAATTATCAAATCAAAAGAAAACAATATGTCAACATCTTTCTAACATTAGAGAAACAAATTTTTTAAATAAATAATCTGAATCATGTGGGCCAGGTCCGGCTTCTGGATGATATTGCACACTAAATATTGGCTTATTATTAACTTCTAGGCCAGCAACAGTATTATCGTTTAGGTTGTAGTGGGTTATTCTAACAATGTCCTTAGAGAGAGAACTAGGATCAATAGCAAAACCATGATTCTGACTAGTTATCTCAATTTTATTATTTTCACCACAAGGGTGATTTAAACCACGATGTCCAAAAGGTAATTTATAAGTCGAACCCCCTAATGCCAATCCAAATATTTGGTGGCCAAGGCAAATACCAAACATAGGTATTTCACCATATTCAATAAGTGATTTTGCTAAATGTATACCTTCAGAAACAGAAGAAGGATCGCCTGGACCATTTGAAAAAAAAATACCATTCGGCTTGTTCGATAGAACATCTTTTAAAGAAGATCGAGAAGGTAAAACCAAAACTTCACAACCATGAGATACAAATCTATTAAGAATTGAATTTTTAATTCCAAAATCAATTGCTACTATTTTTAATTTTTTAGGCGATTTAGCATATCTTCTTAAATCAAAAATCGTTTGTGTATGACTTTTCCATAAAAATTGTTGCTTTGTTGAAACTACTTTTGATAAATTCAACCCCTCCATCTTTGGCGTATCATGAATTATCTTTAAACAAGTTTCTACAGTTTTATCATCAGAGGTAATAACTCCATTCATAGAGCCCTTTGATCTTAAAATTTTAACAAGAGCTCTTGTATCAATTCCATGAAGACCTACTATTTTTTTTTCAACTAACCATTGATTGAAATTTTTTTTAGATCTCCAATTGCTATTATTAGAAGAAAAATTTCTAACAATTATCCCTTTAACATTAATATTAGATTCTGAATCTTCAAAATTAATGCCAGTATTTCCAATCTCTGGATAAGTGAATGTCAATATCTGACCGTAATAACTTGGATCAGTAATAACTTCTTGATAGCCAGTCATTCCCGTATTAAAGACTATTTCACCAATAGCTGTACCAGAAGCACCAAAACAAAAACCAGGGAATACAATCCCATTACTTAAAACTAATTTCGCGTTTTTCTTATATGGATTAATCATCGATTTTAAAATTAATTAATTTGTGGATAAATAATTTTTTAAAAGTACAAACTTTTTCCAAGGATCACCTTGATTAATAGAAAATAGAGCCTTATTAAATCCTTTATTAAGATCATCCTCAATCCCTGCTGCCCAGAGAACTAAAGCAGTGTTCAAAGCAACAACATCGATATGAGATTTTTGACCAGAACCATTTAAAACAGACTTTAATATTTCCTCGTTAGACTCAAAATCAGAAACCACAAGCATTTCGTTAGCAATATTTTCATGGTTAAAATCTGAAATATTTACCTTTGAAAACCTTAATTCACCATTTTCAACAAAAACTAATTTATTTTCTCCTTGAAGCGAAGCTTCATCAAGGCCGCCATAACCGTGAACGACTATCGCTCTATTAATACCCATTTTCAAAAGCGCACTTCCCATTGGTTTTAAATGATCCTCAGAAGCAACACCCAAAACTTGCGCATTGGGTCTCAAAGGATTTACCAATGGTCCAAGTTGATTAAATATTGTCCTTATCCCAAGGGTCTTTCTTAATGGAGCAAGTTTTATTAGAGATTTATGCCAAACAGGTGCGAACAAGAAAGTTATTCCAATTTCACTTACGGCATTGATTACTTTTTCTAATGAACAATTTAAATTTAAACCAAGATTCAACAAAACATCAGCAGAGCCAACTTTACCGCTAGCACTTTTGTTTCCGTGTTTCGCAATTTTTACCCCACAAGATGCAGCTACAAATGCTACTGCAGTTGAAATATTAAATGTATTAGCTCCATCCCCTCCTGTTCCACATGTATCTACCAAATACAAATTTGGTCTAGCTACGGGCAATTCGCAAACATTTAAGAGTTCCTCAGCCATAGAACTTAGTTCAATTCCGGTGGAGCTCTTAGCTCTCAAAGCACTCAAAAAAGCTCCTGTTTGAACATCCGAAATTTCATCATTAAGCCATCTCAGCATTAAGGATCTAGAAGTTAGATCATCAAGGTTCTTTCCCTCTAAAAGGTTATTTAGGATTTCAGCGTTTGATAAATTAGAAAACATTATTTATTTAATAAAAATTATGAAGATAAAATTCAATTTGAGGTATCAAAACCTGAGCCAACTAAATTTTTATTTGTATTAGAAGGCCTGAAGCTTTTTGACCAAATATTTTTTGTTTTTGAAAAAAGTTCATTTTTAGTGATTTTCCAAAATTCTAAAATTTTTTCAATATCATTTTTAATTTCAATTTCTCCAGGAAAATTGGTATAACGATTTATTAATCTGGCTAAATTTATAAAGTCAAGATCTTCTGGTGTTTGTTTAGTGATAAGTGAATCTATAATGTTCTTGTCGGTTTCATGTAATGGATGAGTTTGCTCGTTACTCATAAATAAATATTGAATCATTTATAAAATTAGCTCACATATTGAAAATTGAAACATTATCTTAATCATATTGGCAAAATAAAATGAAAAATTTAAAAATAAAAGTCATATCTAAATACCTAAGACCTTACAAAAAAGAATTCTTATATGGAGCTTTAGCTCTCCTAATAGTAAATATATTAAGTGTTGTAATACCATTAGAAGTAAAAAATATAATTGACCAATTACAAAATGGGTTTTCTTCAGATTTTGTAATTTCTAAATCATTGTGGTTAATATTTTTAGCAACGTGTATGGGTTTAATAAGATTATTTTCAAGACAGATCGTCTTTGGCATTGGTAGAAAAGTAGAGGTAAACCTTCGTCAAAAACTTTTTGACCATTTACTTATTCAAGATCCAGAATGGGTTCAAAAACAAGGTAGTGGAGACATTATTAGTAGAGCTACAAGCGATGTTGAAAATATAAGAAGACTTTTAGGTTTTACTGTTTTAAGTTTGTGCAACATTGTCTTAGCTTATTCATTCACTATTCCTTCAATGTTTTCGATAAATAAAACATTAACAATATCAGCTTTAATGATATTTCCATTAATTCTTGGAATAGTAACTCTATTTGGTGGCAAAATGGTTAATCAAAGAAAATCTCAACAAGAATCATTATCAAAACTCAGTGATCTAATACAAGAAGATCTTTCTGGTATAAGCGCCATCAAAATTTATGCCCAAGAGAATGCTGAGAAAAAAGAATTTAACATATACAACAATAATTATCGAAATTCAGCGATAAAGCTTGCGAGAACAGCCAGTATCCTTTTCCCTTTGTTGCAAGGTATTTCCTCAATTTCATTATTGATTTTATTATCATTAGGAACTTTTCAACTAGAGAGTGGGTTTATTTCGATAGGTGGATTAGTAGCTTTAATTCTTTACGTAGAAAGACTTGTCTTCCCTACAGCCCTATTAGGATTTACCTTAAATACTTTTCAACTCGGTCAAGTTAGTTTGGATCGTGTGGAAGAAATCTTTCAAAAAAATCCAAATATTGTAGATAAAGAAGACACTAGATTTTTAAAAAGAAAGGTTAAAGGATTTTTAGAAGCAAGAAGTTTAACGATAAAATATCCAGGATCAAAATTTAATTCATTAAATGGTCTCAATTTTAAAATTAATCCCGGAGAACTTATTGCGATAGTGGGTCCAGTAGGTTGTGGAAAGACAACACTAGCAAAGTCTCTCGGAAGAATTATTGAAATTCCAGACAATCAATTATTCTTAGATGAAATTGATCTGAAAACTTTAAAACTGAGTGATCTTAGAAAAAATATATCAATCGTTCCTCAAGAAGCATTCTTATTTACTTCTACAATCTCAGAAAACCTAAGTTTTGGAGACCCCAAAGCTTCTAAATTTTTAGTTAAAGAAAGCGCTACAAAAGCTGGATTAATAGATGATATAAATAGTTTTCCCCAAAAGTTTAAAACTATTGTTGGTGAAAGAGGTATTACATTAAGTGGTGGACAAAGGCAAAGAACTGCACTAGGAAGAGCACTACTTATTAATTCTCCTATTGTTGTTCTTGATGATGCTTTAGCAAGCGTAGATAATAAAACAGCAGCAAGAATAATAGATGAAATGAGTGATAGAAGTAATAAAACAATTATAATGATTAGTCACCAACTTTCTGTTGCAGCAACCTGTGATAGGGTTTTAGTAATGGATAAAGGAGAAATAGTACAAGAAGGGTCCCATAAAGATTTAGTAAATGAAAATGGGCTATATAAACAACTTTGGGAAAGGGAACTAGCAACCAAAGTTATTAAGAGCTAAAAGTAAAATTTTTCTACTTATAATAAATAGATTTAAATTATGTTTAAATTCCTGAAAAACATTATGAATAATAAAGAGGCAAATTTCACTAATGATTCTTATTTATTACATAGAATACTAAAAACAGATATTAAAAAAGATCCTAATCTTCAAGAAGATGAAATAATTTTTGGATGTGGTTGTTTCTGGGGAGCTGAAAAATGTTTTTGGAAACTTCCTGGAGTTGTCACAACTTCTGTAGGTTATGCTGGCGGTGAAAAAAACAATCCAACTTATTATGAAGTGTGTTCGGGCATAACTAATCATTCAGAAGTTGTAAGAGTTATATGGGATAAAAGGAAAATAGATATAAGTGATTTATTAAAAATGTTTTGGGAATGTCATGACCCCACTCAAAAAAACAGGCAAGGTAATGATATAGGAACCCAATATAGATCAGCAATATATTACAAAAATGAAAGTAATTTAGAACTTATAATGGCCAGTAAGGAACAATATCAAAAGGAACTAAACAAGAAAAATCTTGGTTTAATTGAAACGGAAATAAAAATGATTAATTTATATTTTTATGCAGAACAGTACCATCAACAATATCTAGCATCAGCTGGGAGCAGGCAGTATTGTTCTGCCTCACCTACAAAAGTTAAATTAGGAGTTTTCAAAGGGAGCGACTACAAATTAAAAGACCATATATGGGATAACTTTAATTGGGAAGTTGACAAGTGTGTATTGAGATCTGATAATAATCCTTTAAAGAATGACATTTAAATCAATCTTATCTTTATAGTAAAGACACGGGGCGTAGCGCAGTTTGGTAGCGCACCACTTTGGGGTAGTGGGGGTCGTGGGTTCAAATCCCGCCGTTCCGATCACTTATCATCATTTATGAGCGATTTGTATAGTTTATATGAACTTATTCCGACAGCTAAGAAAGTAAAAGAAGAAAAAAAGGCTAAAATTATTATAGTAAGGTTTGAAACTTCAACTTCACCTAGTTGTAACGATGCAAAAATACTCATTAGAAATTTTTTTTAAACATTAACACAATTGCAAAAGTTTTTTTTAGAACTGATCATAAATTCAGAAGAATTACAATACCAAAAATAACGCGATATATAATAAATAATTTCAAACCATTTGAAGAAAAATATTTTAATAAAAAATTAATAGCTAATAAAGAAGATAAAAATGTTGTAGTAAAACCAATAATTAGAGGGGGAAAACTAAATGATGAAAATTCATTGAAAGAAGAAATGAACTCAACAATTCCTGCAAGAGAGATCGCTGGAATACCTAAAAGAAAAGAGAACTTTGCAGCATCGCCTCTTTCCCAGCCTGAAATAAGAGCGGTAGAAATTGTAACCCCAGACCTAGAAACCCCAGGAAATATAGCAAGCGCTTGAGAAAAACCTATCAAAAGACTATCAGTATAATTATGATTATTTAAATTTATAGAACCTTTTTTCGAGCCTTCTGCTATGTACATAAAAAAAGCCATGATGAAAGAGACTAATGCTATTGATAAATTTGAACGAAGAAAATTATAAAAAAAATCAGGAGTAAATATTTTTATACTAAAACCAAGCAAAAGAATTGGGATAGTCCCAATCAAAATTGTTTTACAAATTCTTTGATGAAAAAAATTATCAAAAATACTTTTTGAAAAATTACTTTTTAAATTAAAAAAATCATTCTTAAAATACCAAATTAGAGCAAAAACACTGCCAAGTTGAATAATGGCAGACAAAGATGAGCCTGGATCATTAATTCCTAAAAAATGTGATACAACTTTTAAATGCGCAGTACTACTTACTGGAATAAATTCTGTAAAACCTTGAATTAAACCATATAAAAAAAATTCTAAATATTCCAAAATTTATATTGATTCCTAATAATAGGTAGCTAATTAGAAAATACAATATACATTTAATAAGTAAAGACTAAATATAAATTAATGCAAAAAAAATATTATAGTATTGTAATTCCTATTTTTTATACTATATTTTTATGATTCATTGAGGGCCAATTATTGGTTAGTAATCGGAACTTATAGTCAAGATCCAGATTGTAGGGCTGAGGAAAGTGGAATAACAAGCCAATCATTACATCCAATTCCAATGGAAAACTTTGATACTTGTAAAAAAGAGGGTGAAAAAATAACAAATGAAATATATAAAGCAGTCTGGCAATTTGATAGTAAATGGACTTGTATCTTTAGTGGCAAAAATTTAAATAATTACCTTTTAACATCATGAGCACATCCATCTCCTTTATAATTTTCACTTTCGTAAAAATCATTTTTTGTGCCAAAATAAACTGTTAATAAAACGAATGGCAAACTTAATGTAAATAAAATGGTTGTTAAATCCATAAAGATAGTTTGAGAAATCAGTTAAAAAATTTAAATAACTATTTTTTGATTAAATTTAGCCTTAATAATCTGTAGGTCCTTTAATACCAAGATAAAAGAAGGACCCTAAACCAACCAAAAGTAAAACGCCAGCAATTGCGGCAGAGGGAACAAATCCACCAATTGCAAATGATGAGAATTGATACATCAAAAAAAACTGTAATCTAGTTCGATGATATCAACAAAAAATAGGAATTTGTAAAAAATTTTGACTCTAAGACAATTACAATTTTAGTCTCTATGCCACTAAAGTCGAATCTTCATTATCATATGAGACTCTTATTCTTTCTTCTAACCTAGGGCCATATAATTCATTTCCCCAGATTTCAACCCTTGAATCTTTTGGCGCCATGAAAGTTAGAATATCCATCGGGAATAAAACTCTCTCCAAAAAAAAATTTGATGAACTAATACACCTTAAAACAATCATCCTACATCCTTCATTTTTATAAGAAAACTCAACCATATAGAAAAAATTTAATTCATATTAAACAACATTTTTAACTTTAAAAAATGTATTGTAGATAACTGAAAAAAAAATTAAATTATAAATATTACAGATTTAATCCAGCTTCAACTAACTTTCTTTCTTGATCAATTAAAAATAACGCAAAAGAATTAATAATATCAAAACTTTTTTGAGGTATAGAAACATTTAGCATCCTTAAGAAATTAAATAATTTTTCATCTTGAAGAGCATTTCCTTTCTTTAAAAACATTTCTTTTTCTTGATTTGATTTCCAAATATTCATATATTCAAATTTCAAGGGCTTTAAATGCCAAATATTATCTATTAAACTCCAAACTTTTAAATATTCGTTTAGATTTTTTTGTATTTTAAATCTATAAGCTGATTCATGAGGGCTTAAATTTGATGATTTAATGTATTCATCATTAATACCAATAGATAAAGGTTTTATTCCCAAAAACCATCCCTCTATAATTAATAAATCAGGATAATCTGATCTCCAATGAGATCTATCTCCTAAGCCATTTCTCAAAGACTTATCGAAAACAGGTACATTTAATTCTCCATTTGTTTTCCAATCTAGTAATTTGTCATACATTAATTTTACTGAATGACTTCCTGGAAAACCTCTTGAGACACTCCAAGGGTTGTTTTTGATTGCTAATTTCATTTCATCGGAAGGGAGATAAAAGTCATCAATTGAAATAACAGCAATTTTGAAATTTAATTTAAACGATATTGCTTCAAGCCATTTACCTAAAGTTGTTTTACCTGTTCCAGGCAGAGCTGAAATTCCAATAATTTTTCGATCTGAAAAATTATTGTGATATTTATAACCTTGAGATAAAAGAGGTAAAGCTAGACCCCAAATCCAATCATCATTTACTTTATGGTTCCAAAATTGATCAATTGAAAGAATATTTTTTTGATTATTCCAAAAATTAAACCAATCATCCAAGGATGACCAACCAATATCAATAATTAATTTTTCAAATTTATCAAGAGGAAAATTAATATCTAAATCCTTCACTTTTCTATATTAGCTTTAAATTAATTATTAATTTATTGATTTCATTTTTCCACCCATATCCATTCGGTTCAGAAGCTAAAGTAAATTCAAAATTTTTTAATTGATCTAGTAAATTCAAGTTGGGGCCATCTCTTCCTGGTATAACAATTCTAAAATCTGAGTTTAAAAGTAAAGGCAAATCATTTGGAGAATCGCCTAAACCTATAATTTGAATATTTTGAATATTGGAATATTTTTTAAGAGCATTTATTGCTTTTCCTTTATTAGAATTTGTAGATAATAAGTGACTCATCCTATTTCCCTTGAAAACCTCTACTTTGAACTTTTTACAACAGATATTAATTTTTTCTTCTAAAAAACTGGGTGGATTTAAAAAAGGCATACTCCAATGCCTATCACGCATTAAGTTCAATGAGTTCCCTTTTAAGCCTGTAAGCTTAGTTGCTTCTTGATCAGAAAGATTATTAAGAGGAATAAGATCATAATCGATTTCTTTAGAAATAAAATTCAAGATGTCTTCAAGGAATTCATATCTTTTCCCAAGAATAATTTTCCCATTTACCTTATCAAGAGATTCACCATATATTGCTGCACCATTTTCAACAATGTAGGGATCAGTTAAATTTAGTTCTTTTCTGATAACTTTTACTTCTGATGCTGTCTTACTTGTACAGAGTATTACAGGTATAGATAATTTTTGTAGTAATTCTATAGTTTCTTTGGCAGGTGTTAAATCATACGAATGATCCATTAGAGTACCATCCACATCACTCACAACCCAAAGAGAAGAATTTTCAATCATCTTAAAAAGAACCAAGCCAAATAACTTGAAAAGGGTCAAGACTAATATTTTTCCAGTTGTATTTAGTAGATGTCAAAAAATCTTGCATATTAAAATCTTTATCTATTTTTTGTGGAAGATCATTATCATTTAATTGATAGTTTATTTTATTGTTTGTCATATTATGAATAGCAAAAATAGATTTTGGCCCCTTACCTCTTTTGATAACAACAATATCACTTCTACCTTTAGACAAACATTTCATTTCTGAACTAGGATGAAACTGCTTTAAATTTGATCTAACATCCATAGCATTACGAAGATATTTTAAGTTTTTATTAGCATTAGATTCAGGATTATTTAAAACAGATAATAGATTGTCTGATTTAAATTTTTCTCTATTGAGGTCCCTTCTTTGACCTGTCATAGAAAAACTTTTTATATCATTTTCAGAAGCAAGTAATGCTGGTAAATAAAAAGCAGGGACCCCCTTCAAAGCCATTACTAATAATTGAGTCAAGATAAACCTCTCAAATTGGTATCTATTAGAATCTCTACCTGAATCTTCCATTGCGCTCCACCAGCTAATATTTAATTCGTATGGTTTATCATCCCCATTTGATAAACGTCTATGGCTTACTAGTCCCCCTCTTTTCTCACAGTTAATCAATAAATCTTTAATTCTCTGCTCATTCATTAAACCCTCTAGAGCTCTTAATCCAACTCCATCATGTGATGCAGTGAAATTAAAAAGAGTAGTATCATCTGGTAAATTTGGCCAATCAAAAATCCATGAGTTTAGAATATCAGCTCTTGAAGTAATAATTGCTTCCAATAAAAGAGGGGGCAATGGGAAATTATATGCCATATGGGCTTCATCTTCTGTAATAAGATATGATAAATTTTCCTTTTGAGGAACATTGGTTTCTGTTATTAAAACTCCATCATCAAAAAGATTATTTAAAAGAACTCTTAAAATTTTCACAATCGAATGTGCTTTTGGCAAATGTAAACATGTTGTCCCTGATTCTTTCCAAATAAAACCTACAGCATCTAGTCTGAACCATTTAATTCCATTCGATAAATAAGTAATAATTAAATTTAAAAACTCAAGACTCATTTTTGGATTTTGCCAATTCAAATCAATTTGATCTGGACCAAAAGTTGTCCAAACTTGTTTGGGACCATCTTCGGTATTTATTTGAGAGAACAAAGATGAACTTCTTGGTCTAACAACATTTGACCAATCAAGATTTTGTTCCGGTGAAAAAACATTTGATATGCCTGGTTCTTGGGATTTAATAAATTCTTGAACCCATGGGTGAGATGAAGAAACGTGGTTTAGTACCAAATCAGCCATTAAATGATGATTTTTTGAAATACTTTTAAGATCATCCCAATTTCCAAACTTCTCTTCTAATGTTTCATAAGAGGAAACAGCAAAACCTCCATCACTTGTAGACTTGAGAAAAGGGAGAATATGTACAACCTTAGAAAGACTTCCAAAATAATTGCTCAATAAATCTCGAAGAGTAATTAATGTTGCCTCTCCATTTTTATAAATGCTATCCGCATAAGTTATTAAAACTGAATAAGATTCGTCCCATCTTTCTTTATTACTTATTTCTTCATAAGCAGATTTCTCTGAGAAATTATCTAAAATCTGTAATAATTGAATTGAAATACAATTAATTTCTTCTGTAGTATTATCTGAATAAATTGTTTCTAGCAATTTATAAAGTTTTAATCTATCTAATTTTTTCTCTGAGTCAATTTGCTTCACTTTGAAAAAATCATTGAAGTATTAACACTATTCTGCACATCAATTAGAAAATGGACTTTCAACAAGGGTTAATCACAACAATACATGAATACGGAGTAACTAGTGATCTAATTAATGAATTAAACAAAAGTCTAAAAAAAAGAGCAACAAGTATATTAATTCCTTGCCTATATGAAGAGTTTGAACGCCCAGCATTAAAAGATATTAGAGAAGTTTTAAAAGACCTGACAGGATTAAATGAATTGGTTATTGCTCTCTCTGCAAAAACTATTGAGCAAGTTAAAGCTGCAAAATTATTTTTTGACTCAATGCCATTTCCAGTTCATGTGCAATGGACTAATTCCCCTTCTGTAATAGAACTGTTAAAAAACCAGGAAAAAAATGGGTTAGAACTTTTAGGAACCCCCGGTAAAGGATGGGCTGTTTGGCAAGGCATAGGTGTTGCAACTAAAAAATCAGATGTTGTAGCCCTTTTTGACGCTGATATAAGAACTTTTAGTTCCTTATACCCTTCAAGAATGATGCTTCCACTTTTAGATGAATCATATGGAATATCTTATGTAAAAGCTTTTTACAGTAGATTATCTTTAGAAACAAATCAATTACAAGGTAGAGCAACAAGATTATTTGTTGGTCCTTTATTAGCAAGTCTTGAGCAGTTGGTTGGGAAAGGTCCTTTTTTGCAATATCTTCAATCATTTAGATATCCACTAGCAGGGGAGTTTGCTTTTACAAAAGACCTTGCTATGAATTTAAGAATACCTTGTGACTGGGGTTTAGAAATAGGTTTATTATCAGAAGTTTATAGAAATGTAAGGACCTCAAAAATAGCTCAAGTAGACCTAGGTTTGTTTGATCATAAACACAAGAACATTGGTGATTCATCAAAAGAAGGATTACAAAAAATGTGTACTGAAATACTTTCAAGTGTTTTGAGAGGTCTGATGGAACATCAAGCAGAGACCTTAACTAGCACTCAACTTGCAACTTTAGAAGTTTTATATAAAAGGGTTGGAGAAGATCGAGTAAAACAATTTGGTTTAGATTCAGCAGTTAATCAACTTCCCTACGATAGGCACGAAGAAGAGCTATCAGTACAAAAATTTGCGAAACTATTAAGACCAGCGACAGAAGATTACCTAGCTAACCCTACAACACAACAGTTACCAAGTTGGTCAAGAGTTCTCTCTTGTGAGAACAAACTGCAAGAGGATTTAGCTATCGCTGGATCAAAAGACATAAAGAAAAGTGAAAAGGAATTAATTAAAAACCTCTAAAGCAAAAAGTACCTCTGAGCCATTGGTACTTCCTCAGAAGTAAGAAGTGCTCCATCTGAAAAAACTTCGTAAGTTTGCGTATCAAATGAAGATATGCAGCCGAATATAGTTTTAGACATTAAAATTGCAATTAATCAGATAATTAGATAAACGAGAATCGGTGTATTACTAGTTGAACAAAACTTGCATTTTTTTAGGCAAGAAGATAAATATAACGCAATGAAACGCAGAGACATTTTTACAATCGGAAATACTAGTGAGTCAAGCCAATCAGTTATTGGCAAATTTATAAGTGATTAAATAGTTTAATGTTATGAATAATTAGAAAAGTCCTTTTTTATTTTTCACATCTTATAAGGTCAATACTATTTGGATGTGCATTAATATACTCATTAAATTCCATTGCTAGGGTTCTAGCTTCGTAAGCATCAAAAGCATAAAAACAATTTTCTAATCTTATATTTTGTAAGTCACGATAATGAACGGTATAAGGCTTTAAAGTACTATTTTTATTCATCTTAATTTGCTAAAAAGCAATTGGCTTATATTTCAACAATGCCTATATTTATAAATAAAAGAATATCTTTTGTTGTTATCAAAATATATTAACTTTAATTATGTATTTTAAAGACACTTAATAAAGTGGAAAAATTGATTAATTTCTTTCTTTTTTTTTATTAGGACCTCTCTTTTTATTTTTACCTTCTATTAAAAAAACAAATTTGGATAATATATAGCCAAAGACTGGAACCCAAAACTTTTCATAGAAAAATTTCATAAAATATCATGCAGCTAATGATTCATTATCTTCAATTTCAGTTTTATTTATAAGTTTCAAATCTATTGAATTAAATAAATGTTGCATAAGAAGGAAATCAAGTTCCCCCTTCAACAAATTAACATCGGATGAAAGTAAATCATCAACAAAATCATCAAATGTACCGAGAAGTTGATTCACAATTAAATTTTTTTGTCATTATTGTCGCTTTAACAAAAAAAGTCAACAAAATTTGAAATTAAACTTTAAAGATTTTTAAAGTTAATGAATAAAGACAAAAAAATCATAAAAATATAAATTTAATATTAATTTCAAATACTCTAAATTAAAAATCCTTATTTTGCTTTTCTTAATTTAAGATATCTCATTATATTTATTATCAAAGCAGCAATAAAATATTTTCTAAAAAGAAAATTAAAGGAATCATCTTCAAACAATTTAATAAATTGACAACAAGACTATTGGTGAGCCAATTAATAAATATTCGTTTAAAAGGTTCTTAGGTGCAATAAATTTTTAATGGCGACCTACTTTGATATTAAAAGATCTAATTTCTAAAAATTATTTTTTAATTAGCTCAAAATAACCATTTCTATTAAGTAAATACTTATCAAACCAAAGGCTTAATAGATTGTCTAATCCAATTCCATTCATTTTATTTATTTGAGACGTCTTATAGTCTGAAAGTGCGAGCAATAAATATGGAAAAATCATATCAGACACACCTTTTGGCAGTTTTTCTAAAGGTACACCATGTGCTCTGTCCCATAAAATTTGCATATCCTGAGAAAACAATGAACTCCAATAACCAAAATCACAATATAACTTATCTGGAGGAAGTAGATTGATAGATAAAACTGGAAGAGATGGATTCATAGGAATAAATATTTTATGGATTAATTGAATTTAGGTTTTTGAAATGGCAATAAATAATTTCTAATAAGAAAATCTCCAGATAATTACATGCTAAAGTTAACGCACAGTACAGCACTTTGCAACACTTTTTAAGTATGATATTTATCCATCATTTCCTGAAATTTAAGGAAAGATAAGAAATTTTTATAAGTTTGAAAATCAAAATCCTCCTGATTTGCTTCATTTAAATCAGTTAATTTACCGGGACTAAAATGCTTTTCTAATTTAGAATCAATTGTAGATTTTCCATTATCTGTAAAGTCAGCAGAATTATCAGATAAGTGTTGTGAATGATAATTATTTGCTACGAATGATTGAGTTGATTTGCCATTTTTCTTATTAAAAACACCTCTTTTAGAAAGTGCTTCCTCTACCAAAATGCTTATTATTTTTGAAATACTTAAATTATTTTCTATGCTCAACTTATCAATTATTCTCATAACATCATCTCTTGGTATAAACCCAACTCTTTTTTTCTTGGTAGGCATTTAAAAATTAATTTAGGTTCAGCACTTAACTATAATAAGTGTTGCACTATATTCACTACAAGTCAATTAAATGCTAAATATTTACCAACAACCTTACTTTTAGGAGCCCTTGGATATCTTTTCTAAACTTCAAAAAAAGAAATTTCACTAGATCACCATGACTCCATAGAAAACCAGGGAAAGAAAGATGATTTGTATAAAGATTTAGAAGATCTATTTATTTATAATTACTTCATAATTATTTAAGAACTTTATTTCTTGACCGAAGAGATACAAACCCTTAAACATAATTAGAATAAATTTAAAGATATAAAATTAATGACTGTTCATCAAGATTACGAAATAAAAATCAATCTAAATGAATTGATTGAGAAGAGAATCCCATGTTGTGATTTACTTCATCCATCTCATTGTCTTACAGAAAAGCAAGTTTCTGAAATTGCACATGATATTCGTATGGATTTAAATTTGCATGATCTTTATAAGCAAGTGGATCAACACATTATGAATTATGTAAATGCAGCTGGTATTGATAACAAAGATCATTGGGTTGAACCTCATCTTCCAGATTTAGATAGAGATTTAAAAGAAGAAGTTGGTATAGAATTTGATTAATCTTTTTTTCTTACAAAAGAGATTAATATATGTATTTTTTTTCTAAATCATCTATTAATTTATAAATACTTTTCGCCGATTTCTTTCTTTTTTTTAACATTCTAAAAACTATAAATCCAATCAATACTGCAAAAATAGG
>CACOFO010000011.1 GCA_902626435.1 uncultured Prochlorococcus sp. | reverse complement strand
TTCTTGAGAGTTTACATTTAGATAAGCAAGATTACTTATTTATCTTTACAGAGTTTACCTTTCTTATTTAGCCTTAAAAATGCGAGATTATTTTTTAAAGTTAATATGAAAAACTACGATTTCAAAGAAAAAAAGCTCACAATCAATGATCCTATTGAAAGTTATTTTGAATGCATTTCATTCTGTGATACAAAAGATGGTGCTTGTATTTCTAGGTGTGTGGAAATACTCAAACAATATGATAAATAAGACTTTTATTAATTTTGTAGATTACTAATGTCTGTTGGTTTGACTTTTAACCTTATTAATTTATTACCTCTTTTCAAAATAATATTTATTGGTTTATTAATACCATTTTTACTTATTTGATTTATAACTTCTGAAGCTTTTTCAATATCTTTATTACCTACTTTTAGGATTATGTCATTTACTAAAATCCCACTCTTTTCAGCAGGACTATACGGTACTACATAACCAACTTTTACGGCATTAATATTTTTTTCAAAATTATTTTCCTCTACTAGGCTTATCCCAATCATGGGATGTATTGCTTTTCCATTTTTTATAAGTTGATATGCAATTTCTTTTGCTTTATTAATTGGGATTGCAAAACTCAAACCCGCTCCTGGACCAGATCTGATCAAAGTATTAATACCAATTACTTCTCCATTGCTGTTCAATAGTGGACCTCCAGAATTTCCAGGATTTATTGCAGCATCTGTTTGTATAAGTTCAAGTTTTTTATCATATATTCCTAATTTATTGACGTTTCTGTTGAGATTGCTAATAATGCCAAGCGTTACTGTGTTTTCAAGGCCAAATGGATTGCCAACTGCAATTGCCCAATCACCAACTTTAATTTTTGTGGAATCGCCTAATTTTGCTTTTGGCCAAGGTCCTTTTCCTTCAATTTTCAGGACAGCTAAATCAGTAAAAAAGTCTTGCCCTATAAGTTTTGCGTTTAATTTTTTGCCATTAGTTAAACCAACTATTACCTTATCCGACTGATTTACAACATGAGCATTTGTCATTACAAGTCCATCTGCGAATATAAATCCACTTCCTTGGCTTTGCTCTATTCTTGGCGGATTGTTGTTTGGGAGATCTAATCCAAAAAATCTTTCAAAATATGGGTCTAGAAATAATTGAGAATTGCTTGGAAATTGTCTTTTTTTAATATATTTTTGGGTATCAATTGTCACCACAGAAGAACCGGTTCTTTCTACAGCTTTTGTAATGAAAGATTTGTTTGAGTCAATATTAACTTCATTAAGTTTTGGTTTACTTAATTGTTCTGATATTACATTTGAGGGACATATTATGCCCATTGTAATAACTGACGAGAGTAATAATTGTTTGTGCTTATAAATTTTCAATTTTGATTTTTATTTTCCTTGTATAAGTTTAAATACACAATATATGTATATTTAAAATATAACTACAAAAATATTCAGATATTATTGAGAAAAACTTATTTAACTTAAAGTAGCTAATTTTCTTTTTTTCGGGCTATGATATTAACGAAAATCTAATTAATTTATAAGTTTGATGACTGTCTTATTTCCAATTATATATTCCGCAGCCTTAACTTATTTAGTTTGGAAAGCTTTTAAAGTAATGTCTAATGGTTGGGGTATTCCCGAAACAGAAAAAAAACGTTTCAATAACTCTAATTTTCAACAAAAAAAGTATACGATACACCCAGAACTTTTAGATAAATCAGGAAATATTACAGAAGAGGAACTATTAACAGTAAGATTTTCAAATGATAATGACTCTACCCTCGAAGAAAGGGGTTCAACAACTGATTAGTCAAATTTAAAATTTAAGGTAAAAAATTGGAATTAAGAACAAAAATTGTCTCAGCGGTCATAAGATCTCTTAAATTACCACCAAGGTTTCGATTAAAAATGGTCAAAGAAGATCCTGTAAGGCTTGAATTAAGTCTGACTCCTTCTTATGGTAAAAATCCAATTATTGTTGGATTAGTTGAATCTTTAGACCTAGTTGCTCGAAGAGATAGAGAGGGCAGAATACCCAGAGATTTGCAAGGGACTTGGGATTGGACAGTAAGGCATGGGAAAGTTAGTACTGGAGGATGGAATCCAATGCTTAAGGAAGCTTTGCAAACAATGTTTGACACAGGATTGCCAGCAATTGTATATGAGGAATTAACTGGGGATGAGTATAGACCTGTTGATGGTGTTAGACATATTAAATAATTAATTTATTATTTTTCATAAATTCTTCCTCCAAACGTTAAAATAAATATAAGTTTTGTAGTTAATTATGAATGATGAAAATCAGACAAGATTTGGCTTTGTAAATTTTGCTGAAACTTGGAATGGACGTATGGCAATGATGGGTATTTTGATTGGCCTTGGTACTGAATTAATTACTGGACAAAGTATTCTAAGACAAATTGGAATTGGTTAGATTTTATTCTATTTCTTCTGCCTTTACTTCAATGGTACTTTCACTTGGTTTTTGATCTAATTGATTTTTTTTATCAGTATTTTCTAAATCTGCACCACAATTTATGCAGATTTCATTCAAACCTAGCGATATTGCACCGCAATTACTACAAGTATTAATTTTTGACTTGTAAGAGTTAAAACCTATAAACACTAAAAGTAATAATAAAAGCGGAATTAAAAATAAAAGTAGTAGTACGTTACCGAGAAAGCTTATTAAAAAGTTTATTCCAAAAATTGGAATAATTAAAAATAATATTAAGGTATAGGTAATTAAATTTTTATTAGCTTTAAGGAAATAATTCACGATTCTTATAATTTCCTGTATCTAGTTTTATTTACTAAAGACATGCTAGCAATAACAACGCTCCAACACTGTCCAAAATATAAAATTACTCCAAGAAGCCAGACCCACAGAGTAAGTACAAGAAATCCTCCGATAAAACCATATGCTTGAAATCTTGCTCCAAGCGAAAGTATACTTTTGCTTACTGCTAGGTTCAAAGTTGTTAGGCCAATTCCAATAAGAAAAGATCCCGGTAGAAGTGGTCTCAAAGGAACTTTTCTACTTGGTAAGAGGGCTTGTAGTAAAAGAGCCATTAAAGAAAATCCAATTAGTGGTATTGCAAATTTACCAACTTGTAATAGCGGCAACTTAAGTAATATATCTGAAATTAAATTATTAGATTTTGAAAGATTTTCTAAAACATTACTAGGGATCATTCTAAGATTCGCACTAATCTGATCTAGTACCATTAAAAAACCAATAAAGAATACTATTAAAAAAGCTTCAATTCTATTTCTAAGAAACTTAGAAGCTTGCTCTCTCCAAGCAGAATTTACTTTTCTAGAGGGAAGTTGGTCTTCCCATAGTCTATCTGAACCTCTTTGGAGAGATAAATATGCATTTCCTGCTGTAAATAGCAAGAACATAGCTCCTAGAATACCTGCCCCAAAACCTTGATCTATTAAATTAAATAATGTTGTTTCTACTAATTCAACTACTGAAGGCGGCAAAAGTTGAGAAGCAATAGAAATTATTTGTTGGTCTAATCCTTCTTGTTTCCCTAGGAACCATGATGCTATTGAGAGAGAAATTAAAAGAATTGGAAAAAATGATTGTAGCGTGTAATAAGCAAATGCAGCACTCATATCAATACAGTCCGATTTACTCCATCTCTCACAAGCGCCCCATAAACTTTTTAGTATCCAAGTTGAGCTGCGCTGCAAATTTATTTTCTTCAAATATTTTTCTTATGCTTTTTTATTGTATCTAATTAAGAAATTTTTCAAGGAATTATGTCTTTATGATGCAACTATTTCCCCAATAATAAATTGCCCCATGGCTTTAAAATTTTAACTTTTTCTATAGATCGACAAGCAATTAATGGAAAATTAACATCGCTTAAGTCTTCTCCTGAAACTAAATTTAAAGGATCTCTTTCTAACCACTCTATAGAACAATTGAGTTCTTCTAATAGCAGCCAGGCTGCTGCAATATCCCATATCTTAGGGGTGGCCTCTATTGCTCCAAAAGTCTGTCCCATCGCTACACTCGTAAGATTTAAACTCGATACACCTAAGAGTCTGATTTTGCCAGGAAATACTGAGTTTGGTTTCTTTTGTAATATTTTTATCGATCTGCTACACAGAGAAATGCATTCACTTTGATGATCATTTTGGCTAGGATCTATTTTTAGGTTATTTAACCAAACTCCTTTACCTTTAATGGATACAAACTTTTTTTTCAATGTAGGAATTATTAAAAAAGAAGATTGCGGTTTACCATCAACGAATCTTGCCACTGATATAGACCAGTAAGGAATACCTGCAGCAAAATTAGTTGTTCCATCTAGCGGATCGACCACCCAATAAGCTTTTGATTTTGGAATTAACTTTTGCCCTTCTTCACTCAGTACTCCCTCACCTGGGGCTATTGAAGCCAAGCCATCTACGATTGTTTTGTCACTCCATAAATCACAACTTGTTAATAATGATCCATCTGCTTTATTGCTGGCGTTAATATTTCCAAAATCTTTTTTTTGACGTTGACTAACTAATTCAAATAAAGAATCTAATTCATTTAGTTGCTTATTAGTTAAATTTGGTTGATTCATCTTTGTATATTGCAAATAGACTCTGTTTCTTTAATTTTAATATTATTACTACCCAAACAATTTTTACTTATATCAAGAAAAGTTAATCTTTCTAATTCATCTAAAGTCAAATTGTAATTATAAATTGCATTAATGTTTTTTGATTTCGCATTACTTAATTCACTTTGCCTAACAAGAACATCTTTTAGAGTTGATATGCCGACATCATATCTAAGCGTGGAAAGCCTTACAGACTCTTTGCTTGATTCAATTTCTTTAAGAGAAGAAATTATTTTCTCTTCATTTAATTTTAGATTTAAGTAAGCTTTACTTATACTTGTTGTTAAAACATTCTTTAGATTTTGATAAGCAAATTTTTCAGCTTCTGCATCTTCTATTTTTGATTTGTATGAGTTCTTATTTTGTCCCCCATCAAAAATACTCCATGCAAAATTTATACTCATGGTATTTGTATAATTAGATCCAGATTTTGCAGTATCTATATTAGTTGCTAAAGAGTCACCCTTTGAAAATGTGCTAGATAATGAATTACTGATATAGATATTTGGCTTATTTTGAGCTAAAAAACTATTTGCTTGGCTCTTTTTGATTGATTTTTGAAGAATCAGGTTTTTTAAGGAAAGATTTTTATCCAAACCTTCATTAATATTTTTATTCAATCTATGATTCCAAAATCCTATTAGATTTTGCTCTTTATTAGTTTCGAAATCTCCCTTAATATTGAGAATCTCTTTAAGAGAAATTTTATTAATTTCATGTTCGATTTTCTTTTCATTAAGTGATTGTTTATCTCGAGATGATTGAGCTTCTGCTTCAAGAACTTCAAATTTTGTACCAATTCCGGCATTTAGCTTCGCTTTAGCATTTTCTAAACTTGTAATTGATAAATCAAGTGTGAATTTTTTATTTTGAATATCTTGATATGATTTTTTGTATTTGTGATACCTAATTCTTGCTTCTTGAATTAAATCTTTTTTCTTGATCTCATAATTATTTTCTGCAATTTTGAAATTTGTTTTGGCGATTTTAATTTCGAATCCTCTAAGCGGGGCAATCACATCCCATTTGATATTCAGTGAGGGATTAGCCGAAAATTGTGATGTTTTTAAAGTAGATGAATTGCTACTGTACTTTTTACCTGCAACATATTTTGGTAACCCATTGGCTTGAAAATCTAAGGCTGGGTATCTTTTGGCAATTTGACTGGAAAGATTAAAGCTTGCAGAGGCTGCTAAGTTTTGCAATGATTTTAATTCTTGATTATTTAATACAAGTTTTTCTATTTCGTGATAATCAACGAAAGTAATATTTGATTTTTCTTCTAGAACATTATCAATATAATTTTTTGTTTCGCTCGATAGTACATTAACAGAGTTGATACTTAGGGTTAGTGGCAAGAATAAGATAGGATTTATTACTCTTCTAAGCATGTTTTATAGTATCGAAGATATTCGATTAACCAATCAAAGTATTAATAATATCATTTGAATCATCAAGAACGTGAATTTTGGTATTTAATTGATTTTCTACTTCTTGAATATTTTTATCATCTAAAAATAAATCAGTGTTAATTTTTAACATAATAGATGGTATGTAAACAGCTTCTCCTAAATCTTTATTTTGTAGCCCATGAATCAGGTCTTCTCCAGTTAGAAGTCCAGTTACAACTTGCTCTTGTCCCCAATAAATACTTGGTAGACCATATAAATTAATTATTAATCCATCAATTAAGTTTAATTTTTTAACTACAGGAATGAGGGCTTCATAGACTAATTTACCAACAATCCAACTAACTTTTTTTGGCTTTTTTACTTTTTTGGGTAGGTTTTTAGTCTTTTCTCTTAATGTTGCTAAAAAGTTTCTAATAGTGCCAACCCCATTAGATTCTTGTGGCATATTTTCGTAGGTTTTGTAACTAGGTAAATTTGTACCAGCAATTAAATACCATTCGTCTGCTAGCCAACAAAAACGAGTCCCAAGAGTAATTTGTAGAGAGGCTTGAATTCTCTCTACTTGTTTAATAGTTTTTATTGCGTATTCTGGGCTTATTGATTTCAATCCATCATTTTCAGGTCTAAATTTTGTAAGTCCTACAGGAACTATTGCAACTGATAGTACTGTCTGAGAAGTTTTTGTGTAGAATTCAGCAAGTTCCAAAATTGATTTTTCAAGAATATCTCCATCATTTATATCTGGACAAACAACTATTTGAGTATGTATTTGAATAGAGTTTTTTTCAAACCACGCAATTTGATCAAGTATCACTCCTGCTTTTTTATTTTTTAATAATTTTTCTCTTGTGGCGGGATCAGTAGCATGAACTGAAATAAAAAGTGGAGATAGTTTTTGCATAGCAATTCTTTCCCAGTCTTCTTTTTTTAAGTTCGTAAGAGTTAGATAAGAGCCATACAGGAAACTTAATCTATAATCATCATCTTTTATATAAAGGCTTTTTCTTTTACCACTTGGCTGTTGGTCAATAAAACAAAATGGACATCTATTATTGCATTGCTTGATTGAATCAAATAATGCATCTTTAAAATTTATACCTAAATTAACGTCTTGATCTTTTTCAATATTGATATTGTGAATTTCATGATTTTTATCTAAAACTGATATGTCTAATATTTCTTCACTAATGAGAATCTGATAATCAATTAAATCTCTTGGTTTTTTCCCATTAATACTAATAATTGAATCTCCTGATTCAAATCCTATTTCTTGAGCAATGGAATTAGCTTCAATGCTTTCTATTTCTGCAGGGTTTATTTTATAAGTAATATTAGGAACCAAAAGATCAATGGGATCTTCTATATAATTGATTTCTTGCCACACAATTTAAGGCCAAATACTTTGATTTATATTTATTCTAAACTTATATATCACTTAAGGTGTATTAAATACTTTTAAAAGTCTAAATATATGTGTGAAATTATGGGCCTTTTATTTATTAAAATATGGCATTCGCAGTTTTCTAAAACACGATTTAGATTAATTAAATAAACTTTTTTCATTGAAAGAATTAATTACAAAAAATTTAGAAGTGAAAGATAAATTGAATTATGAATTGCATAACAAAGTTGATTCATACGAAAATAGTTTTTTATCAAATCCTATATCTTTAAGATTATGGTCTTCTTTTTTTGTAATTTTACCTATTTTTGTTCAAGCCCCTTGGGTCAGATTAGAACCGATAAGTGCTCTTTGTTTTACGTTTGTTATTCTTTTAGTGGCATTTGTTTTGAATCAGAAAGGATCAAATAAGTGGTTTATTGTCAGTTCATTATTGCTTGGTGTATCAGGTAGTTGGCTTGGTGGATGTTTGTTCTGGGGATGGTTAAGCCCATTTCCTATTCTACACATACCTGTTGAAGCTGTAGTTCTCCCATTAGCTTTAATTGGGTTTGGTACTAATTGGAAAATAGGTTCAAGTTTTTATATCTCTTCTTTATTTGGGACCGCAGTTACCGATATTACAATATTTTTAATCGGAATAATGGATCAATGGAGGCAAGTAATTACAGCTGATTCTGAGAGTGCACCTATAATTCTTCAAAAAACTTCAGAGAGTCTTATCCAAATAAAATCATTATCCATTATTATTTTTGTTGCACTTATACTTTGGTTTATTTCAAAAGAAATTTTAGATTCTGCCACTGTTAATACTACTAGTGGTAAAGCACTTTTAGTTTCTAGTTATGTAATTCAAACGACATTAATTGTTGACGGTATTTTTATTTTTTTAGCAATTTTGCAACCAACTTTTAGTGGATTGGTTTAATGTTAAGGCCTCCATTTTCGCAAGAACCCATACCAATAAATAATTGGGATGTAATCGTTGTAGGCGCTGGAGCTGCTGGCCTCATGACTTGTCTTGAATTACCTGCAAATTTAAAAGTGCTGCTTTTAAATAGAAACACTAGTAAGGTATCTTCTAGTAGATGGGCTCAAGGAGGAATTGCATCTGTTGTTAGACAAGATGATTCCTTTGATCTTCATGCTGAGGATACTTTAAAAGCAGGAGATGGACTATGTGATTTTCAAGCTGTAGAAATGCTTGTTAAAGAAGCCCCAGGTTGTGTAAACAGGTTGCAGAATTTAGGGATGATTTTTGACCAAAGCTCTGATCAACTAGCTACTACCTTGGAAGCAGCCCATTCACGAAGAAGAGTCTTACATGTTAAAGATCGTACTGGACGCGCATTAGTTGAAGTTCTAGAAGATCATATTGAGAATCAAAAAAATATTCTTCACTGCAGGGGTGTAAGAGTAACTGAACTTCTTATTGAAAATAAAGAATGTAGAGGAGTTCAGGTTCTTGATGGAGCAAATTTATATTGGATTCAATCGAGAGCTGTTGTTTTGGCTACAGGTGGTGGTGGGCACTTATTTACTAATACAACGAATCCTACTCAATCCTCTGGTGAGGGCATTGCTCTCGCATGGAAAGCAGGTGCTGCTATCGAAGATTTAGAGTTCGTGCAATTTCATCCAACCGCTTTAAAATTTTATGGAGCACCTTGCTTCTTAATATCTGAGGCACTTAGAGGAGAAGGGGCGATCTTAGTTGATAAAAATGGTGAAAGTCCTGTTAAAAATCTTAAAAATCGTGATTTAGCTTCTAGAGATCAGGTAAGTAGAGCAATCATGAAAAATATGCATGATAATAATGTAGATCATGTTGGCTTAGATCTTCGGTATATTGACCCAGAAAAAATTGTAGAGCGCTTCCCCACGATCTTAAGTCGATGTCAGGATTATGGTGTCAACCCTTTAAATGAGATTATTCCCGTAGCTCCTGCAGCTCATTATTGGATGGGAGGTGTTAAAACGGATCTCAACGCATCTTCTACAAGAAAAGGATTATATGCCGTTGGAGAAGTGGCATCTACAGGAGTTCATGGCGCTAATAGACTGGCAAGTAATTCACTGATGGAGTGCCTTGTTTTTGCAAGAAAAATGTCTTTAATTATTTTAAATTCCCCTTCTAAATTTGAAAAACTTGATAGATCATTCCAAAAGTTTGATATTGAAGATCCAAAAGAAGATCAAATTTCTAAAATTGCTGAAAAAATTGATGAATTAAGAAAACTATGTTGGTTAAATTTAGGCGTATCTCGAAATAAGGTAAATATGAGTAAATTTTTAAATTATATTCAAAATGATATAGATAAATTACATAAAAATGATTTACTAAATAGTCTTGAAAAAATAAAATTTGATCAAAAAATAAAACTTAGTGAACGCAATAGGAGAGCACTGAATCTTTTACTTGATTTAAAGAATAGACAAATAACCACTATAACTTTATTAAAAGCTTGTCTATTTAGAGAAGAGAGTAGAGGAGGCCATTATAGAGATGATTTTCCAGATAAAGATAAAAATTGGGAATGCCATACTAGACAACAGTTAGATAAAAAAATTCAAAAAAGATTTATTAAAAATTAGAATCTCCTTGATAGCCTGTCTTTATGGCTAATTCATTCAAGTCACGAGTACCACTAATTATTTCTCCATTGATTTCCCAAGAAGGAAATCCACTGATCCCTTTCTTTTGGCATAGCTCATACTCATTATTTTTACCATCTTTGGCACATTCAACTACTTTTAATTCTTTAACTGCTTCCTTACCAAATAATTGTTTCTGATCGTGGCAATGCGGGCACCAGTAGGCACTATACATAACAATATTGTTTTCACTTAAAAATTTTGCAAATTTTACCTTTTTGTTAGAGCTTGAAGTGGTAATTATTGGCGCTACATTTTCGGTGGGGCTTGAAATATCAATAGCATTAGAGGGGTCAACGTTTGTTGACCAAATTAGACCCGCCAGCAGGACACTAATGGCTACAATGAAACCTCTAAAAATCATAGGTTCTCTACTTTCAAAGTTTGCTCCAATCATAGAAATTATAAAGATGGAAAACGATAAGATTGCTGAAAGTATACAAAAAAAACAATATGCTTGAATCTTAAAAAACATTATATTGATTAATAAAAAGCTAAATGTTGATGACGCACAAGATATAAGGAATATTAACCACCATAAAAACTTATTTAGTTTTTCTTTTGGGGAAATTAAATTAAGAGAAAGTATTATAGTGATAACTAATATTGATAAATACGTTATAAATCCAGCTAATGAGAGAGGTATATTAACTTGATTATTTTCAAATAAAGTACCCCAAGGACTATTTAAAACTGTTTCACAACCATTTTGCATCCCTGGGCATGAAAGCGAAGTAAATAATCCCCAATTTTTTAAAGTAATCGAACCTGTGTCAACCATGCCTATAGTACTCAGAATTGCGATTAGGATCTTTGGCCATTTCGAATCTTTTTTATTTCTTCTGTTTAAAGTCTTAAGGGCCATACAAAATGAAAGTTTGTTATTTACATTATCTATCCTAATATTATCTTGGCATGAGAGTTATATACGATATGCTTTTTAAATCTTTTAATTCTTATTTTTCAAGTTGTGAAACAAAATAATCTCAATATAAAAGAAAAAAAACTATCTAAGATTGCATTCAGTCATGTTGGTTGCGAGAAAAATCTCGTTGATACTGAACATATGCAAGGATTATTAGATAGAGAGGGTTATGAAGTTGATAGCAATATAAATGATGCAAATGTTGTTGTTGTAAATACTTGCAGTTTTATTGAAACAGCTAGAGAAGAATCTATTAGAAAAATTTTAGAGTATACAAATAAAGGAAAGGAAGTAATTGTTGCTGGCTGTATGGCTCAGCATTTTAAAGATGAACTGCTAAAAGAAATTCCTGAAATCAAAGGTTTAGTTGGTACGGGAGATTATCAAAAGATAGCCAAGGTTTTAGATAGAGTAGAAAAAGGAGAGATAGTTAATGAAGTTTCAAAAATACCCGAATTTATTGCAGATGAAGAAATACCTCGTTTTGTAGATAAAAACAAATTTGTTGCTTATCTGCGCATTGCTGAAGGCTGCAACTATAATTGCGCTTTTTGTATTATTCCTAAGTTGAGAGGTCCTCAAAGAAGTAGAACAATAGAATCTATAGTTTCAGAAGCCAAAAGTCTTGCAAAGCAGGGTATTCAAGAAATTATATTAATTAGTCAAATAACAACTAACTATGGTCAAGATATTTATGGAAAACCATTATTAGCAAAACTTTTGAATGAGCTTTCTAAAGTTCCAATTCCTTGGATAAGGATACATTATGCTTATCCAACGGGTTTAACTGATGAAGTTATTAGAGCTTTCAAAGATTCAAAGAATATAGTGCCTTACTTTGATTTGCCACTTCAGCATAGTCATCCAGATGTTTTGAAAAGTATGAATAGACCTTGGCAGGCTTCTTTGAATGAATCAATTTTGGAGAAAATTAGAGAAGAAATCCCATCTGCTGTATTAAGAACTAGTCTCATTGTTGGTTTCCCAGGAGAAAAAAAAGAACATTTTGAACATCTCCTCGATTTTCTGGATAGGCACAAATTTGATCATGTGGGAGTGTTTATTTTTTCTCCAGAGGAAGGAACTGCAGCTTTTTATTTGCCAAATAAAGTATCCATAGAGGTTGCAGAGGCAAGAAAAGATAACGTTATTTCAGTTCAACAAAATATCTCTAAAGATAAAAATCAGCTCTATATTGGTTCAAAAATGAAGATTTTAGTAGAAAAAATATCAGATAATAACGAATTAATAGGTCGGTCCTACAATTTCGCACCTGAAATTGATGGAACTGTAATTTTATCTGTTCAAGATAAAAATGATTTGAAAAATTATATTGGTAAATTTGTTGAAGCAAATATTTCTTTTGCTGATGAATATGATTTGTATGGAGAGACTATTAAAATTATGTAGTTTTTTAAATTAATTTAACTGCTCTTAAGAGCTTATCTAATGCAAAAGCAGCTCCAAAACCAAAACCTATAAATGCAAAATAGAAAATGATGTTCATTAATTTTTTTATTTTTATTTAATTTAACATCAGATGAAAAGATTAGATTTTTTCGTTTAATTTCTTAATCTTGAATATATGGTGATTTTTTGTATAAACATTCTTCTGCTTTTTGTAGTTCCCTGCCCAAATATAAAGCATGATCGAATCTGGTTATTAAGTCATTTCTTTCTTCAGTGATTAATATTCCAATTTGTTTCGCACTAATACCTTTAAAAACTACATTACTAACTCTTTTATTTTGAGAGTCGCATTTAATTGGTTCATTTGTTTCGGGGTCAAGTGCATAGCCTTCCGCATCGATGTTATTTAAAAAGTGCTCTAAGATTATTTTATTTTCTTCTAAATCTACTTTTATAATAAAATAACCGTTTGGATCTAGGTCTATATATCGATTGGATAGATTATTATCAATCTTTTTTTTTTCATCGAAACTCTTACTGGAATCCATTCTTAGAAGTTAATAAAAAACTATATTACTAATATAATCTTTGGTAAAGCCAAATAATTTTTTATTTAAAGGGTATAGATTTATTTTCAAAATCAATTTCCATCTCGGTTTGTTTATTAACTTCATTTAGCCAAGGATAAATTATATTTTCCATATTTTTGTCAAACCACTTATGCAAACTTATGGTGCTTTTTGCAAAAAATCCCCTCCTTCTTTTATGTTTACCACCAGCACCAGGATCAAAAAAATGAATACTATTTTTTATTGCCCATTCAATTGGCTGGTAGTAGCATAATTCAAAATGTAAATTAGATATTTCTTCTTGACTTCCCCAATATCTACCCCATAATTTGTTTTTATTTTTAACGCACATCGATATAGCAAAAATATTATTCGAATCATTTTTTGATGCGCTAAAAAGTAAAAGATTTTTTTTATTATCAATAATTTTTTCAAAAAATGTAGATGTTAGATATTTACTTCCCCAAACTCCCCATCTCGAACAATGTTGTTCATAAAAATTATGCATTTTTTTGAGGATTTCATGGTTTATATCATCTTCATTTAAAATGTCCACTTTTATATCTTGTGTAGCAATTGATTTCCTCTCTTTTTTGATATTTTTTCTCTGATTAGAGTTAAATCTAGAAAGAAAATCATCAAATGTTTTTTCTCCATTACTTCTCCATTCACTGCTGGAATTTATCCATTCATGGTATCCCAGAGATTTAAGATGTTTGCCCCAGCTTGCATCAATATATAAAAAATTGCAACTTAAGATTTTGTTAGTAATCGCAAAGCTTTCAATATGGTTTATGAGTAAATTTGTAATTTCTTTTTTATCTTTATTTTTTTTATAAAGAAATTGATATCCATTTACAGGACTATAAGGACTCATTCCAATTAATTTAGGGTAATAATTTAAATTCAGCTCTTGAGCCAATCTTGCAAATGATTGATCAAAAATGAATTCTCCATAGCTATGATTTTTTAAAAAAAGTGGAGCAATTCCTAATATTTCTTCATTTTTATAAGCAACAAAATATAGAGGCTGCCAACCAGTTTCTCTTGAAACACTTTTTGATATTTCAAGGTTTTTAAGCCAATTCCATTCAAAAAATGGATTATTGATTTCATTTGCTAATTCATTCCATATCTCCTTGGATATTTCCTTAATTGACAATTTCACTTCAACTTTATGTATTTTTTGGTTCATTTATTATTGAATCTATTTCAAATTTTTTTGTAATGAACATGGATTTCATTATTCATTAAATTTTTTATTGATTTTATTTCCCATAGTCTTTTGAGATTAAAAATCTCATTTGTTTTTTCTGTAGGGATCCATGTATATCTACCTCCAATAATTTGTGGAATTATTGTAATTTTTAAATCTGTTATTAGATCCTCTTTTATAAATGAATTTATAAGTTTTGCACCCCCTAAAAGGGCTAGATCATTTATTCCTTGTTTTTTTAGTGTAATTAAAGTTTCCCCCCATGAACCTTCGAAAAAGAGTTGTTTCTCGAAGTTATTATTTGACGAATTATCAACTTTACTTGAGCTTATTAGCCATCTTCTAATTGGTTGACGAAAGTATTTCCAATTATTGTTTAATTTTTTGCTATTTGAAGCAACTATAGAAATTGGTTGGCTATTTGATATTTTTGCTTCATTATTCGCATTCAGATTTTTAATTAGGTACGTTGATTCATGAGCTTTTAAAGTTCCTAAACCAAAAATGGTGGCATCTACCATTGATAAGTTTTGATTTAACATTTTTCTATCTTCTTCGCTTCCAAGATGTGACTCTCCACCTTCAGGAAATGCAATTCTCCCATCAAGACTAGATGCTATAACTATTGTTACTCTTGGAATACTCAAGCTTGAGCAACTAATGAATTTTCAAGTTTCATATGTAGAGAATTTTGTATGGTTTGCTCAACATAAATCTCAGCAGCATTATTAGGACTTTCTTGGAGTCTAATCTTATGTAAATTTGCTCCAATTTTTTTAATGGGAGATGAAAGGATATCAGAAATATGTAATGCAATATTTTCACATGTTGGGACGCAAGTTTTGAAATATTCAATATCTTTATTTAAAAAAGTATGATCAAACTGTTCAACAATAAGATCATCAATAATTGCTTGTAATGAAGGCAAATCACAAAGCATGCCTGTTCTAGGATTTATTTGTCCTCGAACAGTTACATCAAGAAAATAGTTATGACCATGTCCATTAATTCTTGCGCATTTACCATAAATTTTTTTGTTTTCACTTAAGGAGATTTCATCTTTGGCTAATCTATGAGCTGCATTGAAATGACTTTGAACTGTTAATAAAGCTTCCATGTTTTTTCCAAAATAATCTGCCCATAAAGTTGGGCTTTCATAAAGTCTTAAACTTGTAAGGGGTAAATCATTTTTTAAACGATTCCAAATAACCTTAACTAATGCTTCGGTTGTTGGGAGTATTCCATCCTGATTATAAATATTAAATTCAGGCCAGACATCATTTAAAAAACGAAAATCTAATTGTCCAGTAACCTCATTTTTAATAGAGTGTTTTACATCAGAGAGATTTAAGACCATTCCATCTGAATCTAGTTCTCCACCCATTGATACAATGAGCTCATAGTTATGACCATGTCCTGGTGCAAAACTACACTTTCCAAAAAGAGATAGATTTTCTTCTGGACTTTTTTCAGGAAGCCAATAACGATGACTAGAACTAAAGCAGGCGCGTCTAGTTATGACGCATTCACGTCCCTTTCCATGTAATGAATTGGTTTGTGTAGAAGTCATAACTTTCTGCAATAATACTATCTTAAGGTTTTATATACGCTTTTGTCTTTATGGAACATTCCATTATTGAAAAAACAGTTAAGATCATCAAAAGAAGAAGCATATTTTTAATAGGTATGATGGGTTGTGGTAAGTCACAAACAGGTTTGAAGCTGGCTGAATTATTGCAGTATAAATACATTGATTTAGATTCATTAATAGAAAAGTTGACAAAAAAATCTATTAATCAAATTTTTAATGATGAAGGAGAAGAGAATTTCCGTGAATTAGAAGCAAACTGCCTCAAAGAAACTATCAAAATTCCTTCATTAGTCATATCAACTGGGGGAGGGATAGTTACCAAATCAGAAAACTGGGGAATCTTAAGACAGGGAATAATTGCTTGGATAGATCTCGATAAAGATATAGCAATTGAAAGATTGAAAAATGAAATTGAAAATAGGCCACTACTTCAGGGAAAGAATCTAAGTGATTTATATATGAGCATTTTAAAATCTAGAGAAAATTTGTATTCTCAAGCAGATTTAAGAATTCAGGTAAAAAGGGAAAATATTGAAGAAGTTGCAATGAAAATAATCAATGCAATTTATAAAGAAATAATTAGTTAATCTGGTTCAATTCTTACTGCAAACCATTTTATTACGTATCCTAATTTTATTTCTAATTCATAAGTGCTTTCCAATAATTCTTCAAAGAAATCTTGATCAAGATCTTCTATATTTTGATATATTGTTTGTGTTTCTGTCTTACTAAGCCAATTCTTCAACCATAAAATTGCTTCTTGCTTTGATACAATTTTCTCTTTTGAATCTGGCTCTAATAATACATAATGATCTGATGCTCTTATTAGTGGATTTGACATAATGAAAATTCTGTTTGGATTAATAATTCTTTGTTTAACTTTTCAAGGAATTTGTTTAGAAAGTTCTTTTGCTTTTGAAGATTCTAACGTACGAGAGTTTTTGGAAAATCGTTTAAATCAATGGCCAGAATTATATTTGCCAAATTTTAAATTATCTGATATTTCTAAAGATTTAATTTATCCTAAATGGTTCGAGGGGAATTGGCTTGTTACCTCACAAGATATGATTAATGATTCAGAAGAGCCAGTTATTTATAAAGTGAATTTCTTTAAGAATGATTCAGCTTTAATTGTTGGTAATCGTGTAAAAAATTCTGAATCTATTGGAAAAGCAATATTTGGTGACACCTTAATCAAAGTTGTAAATGATCCTAAATCTATTAATAATCAAATTACTTATTTAAAAGATGATTTTTATATTGATTCAAGAATTACAGGGAGAAATCAGATCCAAGATGATGATATTTTTTTCGCAGATGAGCTAGTTATACAAACAGCCCATAAGCCTGGTGCTTCAAGGATTAATCAGGTAGAGACGATTAGTAAATTTCAAAAATGTTCTGAACAAATATTGGAAGTTAATAATTCAATTAAACCATCAATTTGTGGAGTGCAATATGTTGCATCTTATGGATCAAAAGTTGGTGATCCTTCTATTCATGCTATTAAAACAAATAAATATAAATTGACGTTTGAATTTATTGAGAGTTAGCACTAAAAAGATATTCTTCTAAGTTGTTTCTCCACATGAAAAGATTTTCTAGGTAAGGGTTATTTATATATTCTTGACTACCCTCTCCTGAAAGAATCGGCCCCGCAGACTTTGGAAATTTAAGAAGGGATAATTGAGCTGCAATTGATATATCTGCAATTGATAAACTATCTCCAACTAAATATTTTTTGTTGATCAAAGATTTTGATAAAGCTTCCAGTAATTTTTGCAGTTCTAAATTATCTTTAGAAGACAAAACTACATTAGAGATTTTACTAAGATTTTCAAAAGGTAATTTATCAACAATACTTTTAACTGAAGAAGGTATTTCATCTGGAAGTAATGCAGTTCTTAGCTGTGGATTTTCTATTGCAGATTTTATTAAAGCTTTTCTACAAGTTGTAGCCATTGTCGTATCTGCCCAGTCTTCAATTAGTTTGCATTGTGCAAATAATATTGGGTCCTCAGGGAAAAGTGGATTGTTATTATTTTTTTTATCTATATATTCGCAAATTGTTGATGAGTCATGAATAATTTGATCATTACTATCGACTATTACAGGGACTTGTTTTTGACCTGATAATTTAAAGATTTCAAATTGACCTATTCCAGGTGTTACTTCTTCAACTCGATATTGTAGTTTTTTTGCATGAAGAGCCATTCTTGTTTTTAAACAAAAAGCACTATGCCTAAATTGATATAATGTAATCATGCTGTTTAATGTTTGTTAAAACCTAGCTAAAAAAGTAATCTATTTGTGGAGCTGATGGGCGAATTTTTCTCTAATGTTGCAAGATATCCTAAGTATTTAATATCCATTATTGTTGGGGGACTTGTTGCATTGCTTGAACCTTTATTCAAGAATAGATCAAATTCACTCACAATAGTAGGATTGATATCTTCTGTCTTAAGTGCTTTAATAACAGTTTATTTTGTCTTGCAAGCGATGACAAATCCAATAAATTTACAACCATAATGCCAAACAATTACCGTCTTGCGAAAGTTTCTTCTCTTTTGAAGAAAGAAATAACCCTTATTTTGCAGAATGATTTGGAAAATGATCTTCTTAGAGATCATTTCGTCAATATTTCTAAGATTGATTTATCAGGTGATTTGCAACATTGTAAAATTTACATAACTTCAACTGGTCAAGATAGAGTGAGGAAAGAGATTGTGGCAAATTTGAATACTGCTAAAAGCTCAATAAGGCACAGTTTAGGAAAAAGAATAGAAATGAGAAGAGTGCCAGAAATAATTTTTAAAGACGATGTTGTTCTTGATAAAGGATTATCAGTCTTGAAACTTCTCGATGAATTAAAAAATAAAAATCAAAATAATAATTTTGAGGACAAGGATGCCAATAGTTGATCTACCCCTTGATCAAAGAAATATAATTATCACTCGATCAAAAGAAGGGATATTAGATATAAAGAAGATATTCACAAGCAAGGGCGCTAATGTATTTGATTTCCCTGCAATAAGCATTGGTGATCCTGATGATTTGAACCCTCTTGACGAAGCATTAAATCAAATCAGTGATTTTCATTGGATTATTTTTTCCAGTAGTAATGGGATCAAATTTGTAGATAAAAGACTTAATTATTTCAATAGTTCATTAAAAGATTGTTCTAAAAAAACAAAAATCGCTGTAGTCGGAGAAAAAACCTCAAAAACCCTTGATGATTTTGGGATTAAGGCTGATTTTATACCTCCAGAATTTGTTGCTGAAAGTTTAATTGACAATTTCCCAGTATCCGGTTACGGACTTCGAGTTTTTATACCAAGAGTTCAAACAGGTGGTAGGGATCTAATCGCAGATCAATTTAGAAAGGCTGGTTCCTGCGTATTTGAGGTTGCTGCATATGAAACTAGGTGTCCTGAAACAATTCCGGAAGAAACAATTGATATTATTTCGAATCGAAAAGTCGACGCAATTATTTTCTCAAGCGGTAAAACCGTATCTAATGCGGCTTTTTTACTAGAAAAAAAACTTGGTATTCAGTGGCTAGAATATTTTGATGAAATCAAGTTGTTAACTATTGGACCTCAGACAACAAAAATATGTAATCAGATTTTTGGAAGAGTTGATAGTCAGGCACAAAAATATACTTTTGAAGGACTACTTGATGTGGCAATTAATATTTTTAGTTAGAAAAATTTTTTTTATAGTTCTTTTCAACTAAATCTTTGAACCTATCAATATTGGCCTGTAATTCGTTTGTAACCATTTTGCCTAAAATATTTTCTTCCATAAACCGCGCAATCATTTTAGGTAGCTCATAAGTTATGGCTAAATTTACTGTTGTGATTTGATCACTTTTACTTTTGAAAACCACTGATCCCTCAGTTGGTAAACCTCCTATAGATTTCCATTTTAGTTTGTTTTTTTCTACTCTTTCAGTAATTTGAGCTTTCCATTTAAACCTAAAGCCATTTGCAGCTAAAGTCCATTCTGTTAAATCTGGTAATGTATTAGTCTCTTCTTCAACTGTTTTTACAGATTCAATCCAGCTCATCCAAAGAGACATTGAGTCTAAATCGCTCCATGTATTCCAAACATTTTCAAGAGGCGCATTAACAATTGTTATTACGTCATGTTTTAGCCAAGTACCCATAAATTAACTTACTGCAAGATTTTTTGCTAATGCTGCTTTCTTCTCTAAAATTGCAGCAGCAGCTAAATGACCACTCATTGTAGCTCCCTCCATAGAGTCTATGTAATCTTGTTTTGTGTAACTACCAGCCATAAAGAAATTTGATATAGATGTTTTTTGATCGGGTCTGAAAGGTTCCATACCGGGAGATTCTCTATAGAGTGATTGTGGAATTTGCACTACGTTACTCCAAAGCAATTTAAGGTTTTTTGAGGATGGGAATAGACGGCGTACCTCTTTATCTATTTCTTTTGTAATTTTTTCTGTAGATCTTCCCATCCATTTATCTCCTGGAGTTAAAACACATTGGAGGAGTGATCCCATATCTTTTTTTCTATAGTCTTCTGGACTTGCTAGTGCTAAATCCGCAAAACAACTGAAAGAGGCATCAGCAGAATAAAGAAGATTATCTAGTCCAGTCGGTGTGTTTCCAATATTATCTTTTTGTAATTCGGTAACCCAACCGTCGTATCTCAATTGGATTGTTGCAACAGCAACTGCTCTAAGTTTTTTTAAACCTTCAAATTCTTTAAATTGATACCATTCTTTTGGAATTATTTTTTTTATTCCAGGAACATCACAGGCAGCAAGAAATTTATCTGCAAACACTGCCTTAGTTCCTTCAGGAGAAGATATTTTTAACTGATTAACTGAATAAGAGGAAGATTCCTTTTCATAAATAATTTCTTCTACCTTGTGGTTAAGATATATTTTTGCTCCTTTGTTTGTGATGTAGTCGACAATAGGTTGAGTTAACCACTTATGTGGAGAACCTTTTAAAAGATTTAGTTTTGAGGCTTCTGTTTTTGAAGCAAACATCATGAAGATAGTTAACATGCATCTTGCTGAAATATCTTCGCAATTAATAAAACCTAAAGCATACGCAATAGGATCCCACATTCTTTCTAAACTTTTTTCACTTCCACCATGGTTTAAAAACCATTCTTTAAAACTAATTCTATCTAAATCTCTAATTATTTTCATTGCTCCTTCATAATCTATCAATCCTCTAACTATTGGGCTCGTTCCTAGAGCTAAGGCATTCCTGAACTTATCTACCCAAGTAAGTTGTTCGGTGGTGAAAAAAGCTTTTAGTCCATTCAATGGAGCACCAAAGGGAAATCTAAAATCTAAAGATTTCAAATTCCCACCATTGTTGATGAATAGATGAGTATGCTCTTTCGGGAGTAAATTTTCTAAGGCTCCAACTTTTTTCATTAATTTGAATAGATTTGCATAATTGTAAAAAAATACATGTAAACCCATTTCAATGTGGTTGCCATCTTTATCTTCCCAACTTCCTACTTTGCCTCCCCAAAAAGACCTGCTCTCATAAATTTCTACTTCGTGACCTTCATCAACTAAATTAACTGCAGCTGTAAGACCAGCTAATCCAGAACCAACTATAGCAATTTTCACTTTTTCTTAAAATTATAACAAATCAACTTTGGATACTGTTTGTTCTATGCATCCTATCGATTAAGTTTTTATATTATAAATAGTAGAAACTCTTTGTGTATGGAAAATTTAGAGGTTAAACAGGAAATTAAGAATTCTGATGATGGCAAAGGTATCTTAATTACGAATGATGCTATAGAGCAAATTTCAAATTTATTGAAGGGCCAAAGTGATAAAAAAGCACTAAGGGTAGGAGTTAGATCAGGTGGTTGTAGTGGGATGAGTTATACGATGGACTTTATAGGAAGTAATGAAATAAATCCCGATGATAAAGTTTATGATTATTCATTAAAAGCTGATCAAAGCTTTCAAGTAGTTTGTGATCCAAAAAGTCTTATATATATTTATGGAATGCAATTAGACTTTAGTAAGGAGTTAATTGGTGGTGGCTTTAATTTTATAAATCCTAATGCTTCTCAAACTTGTGGTTGTGGAAGCTCATTTGCAGTCTAATAAATAATGAATAACGAAATTAATCCCATCGAAGAGGATTTTAATTCAGCTCTATCAAGATATAAAGCTGGGCAAGATTTAATTCCAATCGTTCAAGATTTTCAAAAAATCATACAGCAAATACCCAATCATTTTGCTGCCTGGACTTGTTTATCATGGCTTCAATTACTTTTGAAAAATAATGAAGAAGCTTTGGCAGCTGCCAGACAAGCTGTTCGATTAAATCAGCAAGATCCACAAGCAAGAATGAATTTGTCTCTAGCTCTTTTGGCTACCAATAACAAAGGCGTTAGGGATCATATTGAGTTAATAAAAAAAATGTCTATTATGATGCCAGATGTAAAAAGTGAGTTGAAAGAATCTATTGAAGATGGATTAAGTAGATATCCAGATTGGCCTGAGCTCACCAAAGTTAAAAAATGGTTGGAATTTTAAATTGTTTAAAATTTTAATATTAAGTAACGGTCATGGAGAAGATCTATCCGGGAGTTTAATAGCTAAGCAATTTTTGAAAAATGGATATTCTGTTCATGCTTTGCCAATAGTTGGTAAAGGAAACCATTACAAAAAAGAAAAAATTAAGATTATTGGAAAAACTAAAGAATTTAGTACTGGAGGAATTGGTTATAATTCATTAAGAGGAAGACTAACTGAGATATTTGGGGGAGAGATATTTTATCTTCTAAAAAGATTATATTTAACTTTTAAAATAAGAAAAAAATATGATTATTTTTTTGTAGTTGGAGATATTGTGCCAGTTTTTTTTGCATGGGTTTGTAAGAAAGATTTTTTTACATATTTAGTTGCTTATTCGAGTCATTATGAAGGGAAGTTAAAATTACCATGGCCTTCTAAATTTTTCTTGCTTTCACAACAGGCAAAAAAAATATTTACGAGAGATTCGCTTACAGCTAATGATTTAACTTTGCAATTAAAAAAGAAAGTTACTTTTTTAGGCAATCCATTTATGGATAAGTTTTTTTCTAGAGATAAAGAATTAACGAAATCTGAATTTAGTATTGGATTATTTCCAGGAAGTAGATTCCCTGAGCTTTTAGATAATTTTGTTTTGATTTTAGAAGTACTAGAGGCAATGTCAGATTTAAGATATTTTCAAAAAATTGAGTTTAATTTTGCAATAGTTCATGCTTTATCTTCATCAAAAATAAAGGAGATATTTCAAAATAGGAGATGGATATATCTAGAAAAAATAAAAGAGAAAAATCTCTTGAAATTTCAATATAAATTGTTAGAAGTAAATATATATTGGAATAATTTTGACAAAATATTATTGAAAAGTAGATGCTGTATCAGTATGGCTGGAACTGCAGCGGAGCAAGCAATTGGATTAGGAAGACCAGTTATTCAGATTGAAGGTAAAGGTCCACAATTTACAAAAACTTTTGCAGAAGCGCAAAGACGTTTGCTTGGAAAATATGTTTTTTGTGCAAGCAATTATAAGGATAAGAATGATCAAATAAATCAGACAGTAAAATTAATTATAAAAGTAATATATCTAATACAGCTAAATAAGAAGTTTATGATCTCATGTACTGAAAATGCCAAAAAAAGACTGGGTGAAAACAAAGCTTGTCTTAAGATGGTAGATAGTATGAATATTGTTATAAAAAATGACTAAGGAAAATAATCAAAATAAGTTAAAACAAGTTATCGATAATTTGTTATTAATAGATTTATTTTTAGTAATTTTTTTTGCAATATTTTTTATTTTTGCAATCATCATGCAATTAAATGGGATATTTATTTTTATTAATTTTTTTCAGATAGTTTGGAATCCTCTTGTAGTGCCAATGATAACAATTCTTATTACTGGATCTTTAGTAAATGGTATTAATTCTTGGTGGAGACGTAAATTGCTTGCTCAAGAAGAGGATATTTAAAAGCATAATTTTTGAGTTTACTGCTCATTACTTTTTGTCCTTCTAATACAACTTTTGCTCCATCTCCTAATAATATTTTTAAAACCGCTCCAGGAACGGGAAGTAAATTAGGTCGATTCAGACATTTGCCTAAAATCTGAGAAAAGTCTTTCATTAATACTGGATTTGGTGCAACTGCATTAAATACTCCCGAATACTTTTTATCAACTAATGCTTGAGTAATTAATGCACATAAATCAGTTCTATGAATCCAACTCATCCATTGCTTACCATCTCCAATTGGTCCACCTAATCCTAATTTAAATATAGGGAGCATTTTCCCTAATGCTCCTCCATCTGCCTCTAGAACTATTCCAATTCTGAAAATAACTAACCTTGAGAAAAATGGTTTTTCAGCAGCGACAAATTCCCATTTTTTGCAAAGATTAGCTAAAAAGTCTTTCCCACCAGTACTATTTTCAGTGTATTCACCAGATAAACTTGTCCCGTAATAACCTATTGCTGATCCATTTATAATTACTTTTGGATTGATTTTCAAATTTTTAAGGGTCCTCATCATAAATTTTGTGGTGTTAATACGACTATTTTCAATCTCCTGTTTTTGTTCAGAAGTCCATTTTTTTTCTGCAATGGGTTCTCCCATCAAGTTAATAATTCCATCTGTCTCTTTTAAAATATTTAAAAGATTTTCGTTATCCCAGTTTTTTTCTTTTGATAAATCTATTTGAAAAAATTTAAATTTATTGAAATCTAAATCAACCTTTAATTTACTTATGGGTTTTCTACTTACAATGAATATTTCGTGATTTTCATTGATTAGTGTTGGTACTAATTCTTTACCAACAAAACCAGTGCAGCCAAGTAGTAAAAGACGCATATCATTTAGATGTTTATAATTTAAGGCTATTAAATTTTTTAGAAGTTTGTAATTATTACTCCGTTATAAGTTTTTTTAATTATTTTTCGAACAAGTTTTTGTATAATTGATTTCAAATAATTTTGTTTGATTTATTATGACAGATTCTATTCCAAAGAAACCTCTCAAGAAAGGAAGCTTAGTTTTTGTCGATAGAGAAAATTATATAAAAAGTATCGAGGCGCTAGCCAGTGATGATGATTTACCTAATTATGTCTTTAAAGGTCCAGGAGAGATTCTTTCAGTCAAAGAAGAATATGCTCAGGTAAGATGGCGCAGACCTGTCCCAGATGTTTGGTTGAAATTAGATCAACTTAAAGAATATATCCAATAAATTTTTATATCTAAAAGCTTTTATGTTTTTTCTTTCTAGACATCTTTGATTGGATTCTTTTTGCTTCTTTAATCATTTCTTTACCATCAAATAAGTAATCATCTACGTATCCTTGTGTATACCTCTCAAATTCTGATAGTGCATCTTTAACTTGTGAAAAACAATGATACATATCTAGACCTAAATCTGAAATAGATGTTGGAACTATTTTTTTGTTATAAATTTTTTCTACTTTTTCTATTTTCTTTTGTGAAAGACTTATATAACTGCAAAAATTTTCCATTAGTTGGTCATCATATGGATCTGCAGATAGTTCTTTTATTTCGTTTTTCAAAGGTTTAATTATTTGGCTAATTAATCTATTGATAGGAGTATAAATTTCTTTAAGCCATGTTTCAACTTCTTTATCTTTTGTTGATGAATTATATTTTTTTGAATTCAAGCTCTCTTCCCAATTGTCATTAAATGAATCAAATGATGAACTAGTAGAGAAAAAGGTTCTATCATATTGTTCTTTTTTTATGGGGTCATTTAGAGTTTCCCATGCATTTTGTATTGCAAGAAATCGTTCTTTTTCTCCGCCTGCATCAGGATGATGTTGCTTAACTAAAGAACGATATGAAGATTTAATTTCAATTTTGGTTGCATTTTTTTTGAGACCTAATTCTTCATATAAATTTTTTTCCATTTTTTCAAATTAGGGATTAAAGATAACCATCTTTTCTAGCTTGAATTGAGGTATTTGATTCAAACATTGCGGTGGATAAATATCTTTCCCCAAAACTTGGAAGAATTACTATCAATCTCTTATTTATTAATTCTTTCCTTTCTCCGATTTTTATAGTTGCTGCTAAAGCTGCACCGCTGCTGATACCTGATAAAAGACCTTCCAATCTTGCTAATAAGCGTCCATAATAAAATGCTTCATCATCATCTATTTTTATAATTTCATCAATTAATTTAGTATTAAGGACTTTCGGTATGAAACCTGCTCCTATTCCTTGAATCGAATGAGATCCTGCTTTTTCTCCGGAAATCACAGCACTCTTTTGAGGCTCTACAGCATAAATTTTGCAATTTGGATTAACTTTTTTCAAAAAACGTGCGCAACCAGTTATTGTTCCACCTGTTCCTACACCTGTAACTAATCCATCTAAATTGTTATTGGATTGAGCCCATATTTCATGGGCAGTTGTTCTTTCATGAATATCTGGATTAGCAAAGTTTTCAAATTGATTAAATTGATAGCTATTTGCAATGCTTGAAGACAAATCATTAGCCAAATCTAAAGCTCCTTTCATTCCTTCTTTACCTGGTGTTAGCTGTAATTCAGCTCCATATGCTCTCAACATAGCCCTTCTTTCAATACTCATAGTATCTGGCATAGTTAATATCAATTTATATCCTTTTGCTGCAGCAACCATTGCTAATGCTATGCCAGTATTTCCACTTGTTGCTTCAATTAACGTTGTTTTATCTGGCGTTATCAATCCTTCTTCTTCAGCTTTACATAACATTGAATAAGCGATTCGATCTTTAACAGAAGCTGATGGATTGAAACTCTCAAGCTTAGCTATTATCTCTGGATAACAATTAAAGTACCTTCTGATTCGATTTAATTTGACTAACGGGGTATTTCCAACCAGAGAAGTGATATCATTTGCTATTTCCATGAAATGATTTTTTAAATTGCAAAATTAAATCTCCTATTTATATAGTAATTGGATTTAAAGATCTTTTATATAAATTTCCCAAAGAATTTAAATTAAAATAACTTTCTGAACAAGAATATTTATTATTATATAAATGTGTTTTGATAATTATTATGTATTCGCTAGAACTAAGTCTTAGATATTCACCTTTTCCGCTTTCAATTCAGAAGAAAGAATTTGAAGATGTACGAAGGATTTATGATGAAATAAAAAATTCTATGAATGAAACTGTAGAAACCTCAAAGTTGATTGAATTAAGGTGTGACAAAGTCCAAGATAAATTAATTGCTGTCAGAGCTCAAGAAATTATTTCTGTGCAGATATATGAAAAATCATCTGTAGCAACAGGAGCTAAAAAACCAGGATTTTCTCTCAACATAGATTGACTTTATAAATGAGAAATGTTTTTGAAAATGAAATACCTCATATTCATTTCAAAGATGTCTCTTTTTCATATCCTGGGAAAAAAGAAAATTTAATTTTTAAATGTAATTTCTCAATAAAACAATCTGGATTTTGGATGGTAGTTGGTAAAAATGGAAGTGGAAAAAGTACTCTTTTAAAATTAATTAATGGAATCATCAAACCTAAAAATGGAATTATTTACTCTAAAGCAAATATTGGAATGGTATTTCAAAACCCTGATCATCAAATATTGATGCCAAACTGTAGGAGCGAACTTCTTATTAATGTTAATCAAAATATAAGTAATTATGAAATTAATAAAAAAATTGAATATGTGCTTGATCAAGTAGGACTAAATGGCTTTGAAAAAAGACCAGTTCATACTCTAAGTGGTGGGCAAAAACAACGCTTAACTATTGCATGCGCTCTTATAAGTAATAGAAATTTTATTCTTTTGGATGAACCTACAGCCTTACTTGATCAAAACAACCAATTAAAAGTTTTAAAAACTATTAAAAATCTTACAAGTGACCATAAAAAACCTTTATCCGCTTTATGGATTACACACCGTTATGAAGAATTAACTTATGCTGATGCAGTAGCAGAATTGAAAAATGGTTTTTTATCTAGATGGCAAGAACCATCAAAATTTCAAAATAATTAATTCTTTTACTTGTCATAGGGCACTTTAAAGAGCTAAATTCGTCTTATATTCCTCGGTAGCTCAGCGGTAGAGCGATCGACTGTTAATCGATTGGTCGCAGGTTCGAATCCCGCCCGGGGAGTTCAATTACAAGATCATTAGATGACCATAAGACCCCAAAAGGGTCTTTTTTATTGGCATGACTGGTCTTGTTGTCATATCTCATGAATCACACGTTTTCATAGTAGTTCAGGTTTTTGGGTGAAAATGTGTTTTTTTATGTGTTGTAGCCTTTTAAAAAATGTGTTTTGGGTTTTAGGGGTATGAAAAATGTGTTTTAGGCAACTTCTGGACTACATCCTTTTCGGTTATACGTCCAAGATATTTTGCTTGCAAAAACAAACAATTAGATAATATTTGAATTATGAAAACATCAGTCAAGATACCTCCTCATCTAGTAATAGAACCCTCTAAAGAGGTAATTTTTTATATGCCTAAGAAGTTTGATGCTGCTCAGGAAATTTCTGTTTGGTTGAAAGAACTAAATCTTCCCGACCACAAAGGAATGGTCATGAACAGCAAATGTATGTTCAACAGATTGAAAAATAAACAATGTGAATAGAACGCCTATTTTCAATAGGCAAATTGATGATTTTTGTACATTTTTCTATAATCATCATGCAATCTTTCAGTTGCTAATCTTCTATTCTTCATTGCATCTCTAATCAAATCCATTTCATTGAATTTTCGATTGAGAATAGTGAAAGGAGTAATGAGTTTCATAAGACCTCCTATATCTACACTTATATTGTCCTATTTTTTACTTGAAATTTATAGGGTATTTCTACCCGAGTATTAGTGCTTTGTGGTTGTCACGACTATCTTTTCCCATACAAGAGGAGTAGAAATAATTCAGGAGTCAAAGCACTTCCCCGACTTTGTAGACAAGGAAGTGAATAAGACTCGAAGAGGGCAAACAAATGCCCTCTTATTTTATTTTTAGGCAACTTCAGGACACCAACCCTCTCGAAGTTCTCTTCTTTTTACCCAGTATTTGCAACCCTTTATTAGGTGATCACCTTGAGGTATTAGTTTCTGGTGGACTGGACAAGTCAACAAGGTAACGCATTGGACAGTACAGGCATATCTAAAGTGATCACAACACATACAAATCTTTGTTCTCTTCTTTCTTAGTTGACCTTCTTCCCAGTCATTTAGATACCCCCATTCCTCTTCATCAATCATGATTAGTAATACATATGTACTACTAATAATAGATCATAATGTGCCGTATTTGGGTATACAAAGATGCTTGATTTTCATCCGACAAAAAGAGCTACAAAAGGCTACGTAACAGGTTGGGGTAATTGGCTATACGACAGTCCAGCTCTAAGGTCTAGACATAGATACGACACTTATTATGAAAGTTGATTACGCCCGCGTTAGCAGTATTGATAACAGTCAACAGACTGGACTTGAAACACAAATTGAAATCTTAAAAAGGCATGGGGTTGAACGCATATTTTCTGAATCTCAAAGTGGTACATCAACTGATAAAAGACTTCAGTTGAAGGAGTGCTTAGAGTTCATGAGAGAAGGAGATGAGTTCACATTCACTAGAGTTGATAGGGTCTGTAGAAATAGTCTTGATCTTCAATTATTAGTGAAGGATTTATGTGATAGAGGTATTATATTGACCGCTACTGAGCAACCTTTTTCCACTAAGGATGCAACATCAAAATGCTTCTTGGATATGTTGGGTGTCTTTGCTGAACTAGAAACTAACCTCCGTAGAGAAAGACAGTTAGAAGGTATTCAACGTGCAAAACAGAAGGGTGTTTATAAGGGTGGCAAACAGGTTATAGATGTTGAAAAAATCAAGGCATTGAAGAGTGAAGTTCTAGGTGCAACTGCTATTGCAAGGCAAGTTGGATGTCATAGAGATAGTGTTTATCGCTTGCTAAAGCAGGAGGCATAATAAAATGAATATATCTCTGTATCAAGAAAGTTGTATGGCTTTTATTCCTTGCACGCTTTACTGTTCGAAGATTTCTAAGAGATCTGTAAATTGTCCAAAACATAATGAATATTATGTAAAAAAAATAACCTAAAAAGAGGAAAGTTTTTTTAATTCATTTGCTAAATATCTTTTTCTAATTTAATAGCGGTCATCTTTGCAATTACTCTATTTTGGTATAGTCACAAATTGAGTAGCGGGTGCTTTGGGAGCACTAGGTCGCAGGTTCGATATTGTCTCACCGATTCGCATATGTAGGTATAGCTAAAAAGTTTATCTGAAACTTTCGTATCTTAAAACAGTAGCTTTTGATGCCTTTATTGATTTCAAGTATTTTTTAATTTCGATTCATTCTTAATATTTGCAGCCTATGCATTAATTCTCTGCTAAAAAGGTATCAGGTAATACATTCAGGACCTAATTACATGATCAACGAACATCTTGTTGAAATTCTTCTTGCTGCAATACTTGTCTCAAACACTTATGACAAGGATCAAGCTGCTATCAAATGGGGTGGAATAGTAATTGCAGTAGCTGGAGTTGCTACTGCTCTACTTGGTTAGAAATTCAACTTTCTTTTGTTGAATAGAATCAACTTACTAATTTAAAAATTATTGTTTTTCATTGGCCGCAAATGATTGCGGCCTTTTTCTTGGTTGAAAATCCTTAGTTGCAGTAATGCTTTGGGAGCACTAGGTCGCAGGTTCGAATCCTGTCGCCCCGTCTCATTAAAATTCTCGGCTAGATACAATTTCTTCAATACTTGAATTCTCCTGATTGTTTTCTGAAATCTGCGAAGGTGATTCTATTCTGTACCTCTTCGGGCATACCTAACTGGTCACCTACAATAATTTGATTGCTAATAGCATTATTAGGTTTGCTGTCCCCTTGCATAGTAGATATATTTGCAGGGTTATTATCAGTTTTATTACTGATATATTTTTTAATTTTTGACTTTTCTTCCTTATTTTCGCTACCAGATGAAGTCATATACTATCATTTTTACCTGACCCAACTATCGCGCGGGGGGGGACAATTGACGTCAAGAGACTTCAATTAAATTCATACGATGCCATGTTAATTGGAGTCTTTTTAATATACATAATTCGTTAGTATCTTTTTTCTCATAGATTTATATTCTTCTTCATCAATAATCCCTTTTATAAGTAAATTCTCAACTTCTTTAAGTTTATTTTGTAGTTTATTTTTTATTTGATTTGTAAGTTTCTCATGGTCGACAAATATATATTTCTTTTAATGTGATATAAATATTTCTTTTCAGCAAATACTAATCATCCCACATATCCTTTTTCTCTAGACCTATATTATTCTTCTCAATTAACTCTGATCTTTCTTTCTGATGATTTATTTCTTTGTCATGGTTGTTTTGATCTTCACTATATTTTTTTTGTATTTCTTTAATAATAATTTCAAATTGTTCTCCAAAAAATTCTGACATTTCCCTCCATGCCTCCATTTCTTCCTCTTTACCAATAGTATCGTTTATCTGATGCGAAATAATTTCTAGTACATATTTTTTAAGTGCTTGATGACTCATAGATTCAACTTTTTTTTGAATATAAAATTCTTTCAGGTTTTCTAGTTGTTTTTTTGATAAATCAGAATAGATTA
>CACOFO010000010.1 GCA_902626435.1 uncultured Prochlorococcus sp. | reverse complement strand
TAGGATAAAGTTTGTATGAAGTTGTAAATTATTCCAGTTAAATGCATAGCACCTATTGCTATAAATCCATTTTTTAAGAAGTTTCCAATATTTATTTTATGTCTATTATTTAAATTATCAATTATTTTAATTAATGGATATGAACCCAATAAATAACCAAAATTTGGAGTAAGCAAATAACCTATTGAACCTCCTTGATGAAATACAGGAAATATAAATAATCCCAAAATTATATATATAGAAAATGCTCTGAAAACAACTTTTTTATGAAATATAAGTGTTAATAAAATTATGGTTGGGATTTGCCATGTGATAGGCAACTCGACGTAATTACTAGATTTATAGATAAAAGGTAATGGAATATAAACAGGTAACATTGATGTTATTATTAGTGATTGCAGACTCACCAGTATCTCAATTAATTTATAAAAATTGAGCATTATTATAAATTCTATTTATAAACTTCTCAATGCAACAATTGGATCTAATTTAGATGCTCTTTTTGCAGGTAAAACACCAAAGATTAAACCTATTGATCCTGAAATGATCATGGTAGAAAAAGTAGTTGTAATTCCTACTGATGCAGGAAGTGGTGTAATCAGAGATAAAAGAAAAACACCTGATAATCCAGTTGTTGTTCCAATTAATCCTCCAATTGTAGATAAAATCAATGCCTCAATTAAAAATTGAATTAATATATCTGACTGTTTAGCTCCTATTGCTTTTCTAAGTCCAATCTCTTCAGTCCTTTCGCTTACAGAAACGAGCATAATGTTCATGATTCCTATGCCTCCAACCACTAAAGATACTGCCCCTATACCAGCTAATAAAAATGTTAGTCCACTTGTTATGTTGGTTACTATATTCAATGCATCTTCTTGTGATCTAACCGCAAAGTCATCATCTCTGATTATTTTATGTCTTTGCCTTAATAAGTTAGTAATCTGAAATTTAGCGGCACTAGTTGCATTTTTATTCATCGCTTCAACACTAATGAAGCTTAAACTTACTCCATATGTCGGGTCCTTACCTGTGATCCTATTGACCATGGTGGTTAATGGAATATAGGCATTTTTGTCTTGATTACTTCCAAATACAGCCCCTTTTGGTTTTAATATTCCGATAATTTCATAAGTGTGGTCTTTAATTCTGATTTTTTTTCCAAGTGATGAAGATTTATCTTTGAAAAATTCGTCTTTAAGATCAGGACCTATTACAACATAACTTCTTGCACTATTAATATCACTTTTTGATAAAAATCTTCCCTTGTCTACTTCAAAGCTTCTTACTTCGAGAAATTCAGGAGTAACTCCAGCAATTGATATATTTAAACTTTTAGAATTTGATTGCACTATTTCGTTAGCAGAGATTTGAGGAGCTACTTTTTTAACTGTTGGTACTTGATTGCTTATTGCTACTGCATCTTCTAAAACTAGGTTTTTAGGAAATGAAATACCTCTTCTTCTTGTGTCATTATTGCCGGGAACAATGAATAAAACATTGGCACCCAAATTACTTAATTGGTTTTTTGCTAATGTTTGAGCACCTCTACCAAGTCCAACAAGTGTAATAACCGAAGCATTTCCTATAATTATCCCCAGCATTGTTAACGAACTTCTCAATTTGTTCGAAACTAAAGTATTTGTTGCCATGCCTAAGGCTTCTTTTATTGATATATTCCTAGACATATTTATATTTATCTATTGCATCATCATCTTCAATTTGCCCCATGTATATAACACCTTCATTAAGCTGGAGTGTAATAAGGTCGCCATTACTAATTTGATTATCCATATTTTCTAAATTACAAATTGTAGAAATTTTTTTATTATTTTTGTTAAACAAAGCATAAACATCATTTACATTTTGGTTCGTAACAATACCGGCCGTATTTTTACTCAGTGGTATATTTTTCATTAATTCCTTGGGAACAAATAATATTTCTCCTGGACAGATTAATGATATATCAAGATTATTTTTAATTATTCTTGCTTTACCTGTAACACCGATTTCACCTATTGAAATTCCTCTTGATACAATCTTTCTTACTAAACCGACTTTTATTAAATCTGTAGAGCCGCTAATTCCAGTTAATGTCCCAGCGGTTTGAACTACTAAATCTCCTTGATTTAGGATCCCCATCTCTTGAGCAATTTGCATAGCTAAACTAAACGTTTTTGCTGTTCTTTCATCATTTTTAACTACTATTGGTGTAACTCCCCAAACAAGTTGTAATCTTCTCGCGACACTCCTCTCTGTAGTAGTTGCCAAGATAGGTGTTGGTGGTCTGAACTTACTTACGTTTCGGGCGGTAGAACCTGATTTTGTTAAAGGGATTATAGCTCCTGCATCAAGTTGTCTGGCTATATTACTTACTGCTGCACTAATAGCATTTGGGATCGTACTGGGTAAATTGCTTTCAATAGCCTTAAGTGGATAATCCCTCTCAATTCTTCTTGCTATGGTTGCCATTGTTTCAACTGCCTCTACAGGATAATCGCCAACTGCAGTTTCGTTTGAAAGCATTACAGCATCAGTACCATCCAGAATTGCATTTGCAACATCACTAACTTCGGCCCTGGTTGGTCTTGGGTTAGAAGCCATAGAATCAAGCATTTGGGTAGCTGTAATTATTGGGATACCTAATGAATTAGCTTTTCTTATTAATTCCTTTTGTAAAAGAGGAACTTCTTCAGCAGGCATTTCTACACCCAAATCACCTCTTGCAACCATAACCCCATCACATAAGGGTAATACTGTATCGATCTGATCAATTGCTTCAAATTTTTCTATTTTTGCGACTACAGGAGTTGAATGCCCATTTTTGTTTATTAAATCTTTTATCTCATTTATATCGGATGGATTTCTTACGAAACTTAGTGCTATCCAATCAACTCCTTCAGATAAACCGAATTTTAAATCCTCTTTATCTTTCTCTGTTAATGCTTTTACTGATAATTGAACATCTGGAAAATTAACACCCTTATTGTTTGAAAGAACCCCTCCTACAGTTACCATGCACTCCAAATTGTTAGCTTTTATATCAACTTTTTCTACAATCATTTCTATTTTTCCATCATCTAAAAGTATTCTTTTCCCTTCGCTAACTTCTTGAGAAAGTTTGTCGTAGGTTACATTTGCAATATTATTTGTACATTCGACTTCATTTGATGTAAGTGTAAATTTATCGCCTTTTTTAACTTTTACTGGTCCATCTTTAAAGCGCCCTAATCGTATTTTAGGTCCTTGAAGATCTTGCAATATTCCAATATCTATATCTAACTTTTTTGATACTTCCCTTATGGTTTTTATTCTCTCAGCATGATCTTTATGATCTCCATGTGAGAAATTTAATCTGAATGTTGTTACTCCAGCTTTAATTAAATCTGTAATTATCTCTTCAGATTGAGTTGCGGGTCCAATAGTTGCTACTATTTTTGTTCTTCTTTTTAAATCAATATTCGACATATATAGATAATATTGCTAGATATAAATAAATTTACCATACCCAAAGTTAGTTATTTAAGTCATGGATTTTAAAACTTATCAGAAAAAAGCAAGGGAAACTGCACAATATCCAGATTTAGGCTCAAATAATATTTATCCAACTCTTGGTTTAGTTGGAGAGGCTGGTGAGGTGGCAGAAAAAGTGAAAAAGGTTATAAGAGATAAAAATGGAATATTTGATAATGAATCAAAATTAGGTATTAAAAAAGAGTTAGGAGATGTTTTGTGGTATGTATCAAATCTCTGTACAGAACTAAATTTTAATTTAGAGGATGTTGCATTACAAAACCTTGAAAAATTAAAATTAAGAGCAGCCAAAGGAAATATAAAAGGTTCTGGAGATGATAGATAAATTCAGCTATAACCTAAGCTGGCATACTGGAGATTTGTGATTAAATTTTGAATAACATTTAAAAGTAAAAAAGCTAATAAAGATGAAATATCAAATCCACCTATTGGAGGGATAATACCTCTAAAAATGTTTAAATAAGGATCTGTGATAGAAGTTAATGCAGATAAAACACCGTTACTCCAATCAATTCCTGGAAACCATGTAAGTAAAATTCTTATTATCAATATGAAAGAATAAATTGATAAAGTTTGGCCCAGAACTGCAAAAATCTCAGATAACATTATCTTTTCGTAATTTAGTCCATATTAACATTTACTTTTTATTGCTGCTTCCTATATTTGAGAGATATTCATTACTTACAGCAAAAGTTTGAAAAAACTTTTCTGATAATGTTAACCAATATGATCTACCATCTTTTTGCTTCCGTTTGACAATAAATTTCTTTTCTAATAATTCTTTAATATGATCATAAGCTCCTGAACCTCGAAGAAGTATAAGATCGGACTGCAGGATCTTTTTTTTGATCGCAATAGTTGCCAATGTCCTTAATTCTGATGTTTTCAAATCAGAAGGAAGTAAATCATCGACGAATTCATTAAGATTAGATTTTAGTTCGAGAGAAAAACTGTTATTAATTGCATTTAATTCTATAGCTGAGTTGGGATTAGAGTATTTATTTTTTAGATCCTTAATTGCATTATTTATTGAGTTGATATCAGAATTAGTAATTTCTGAAAGATCCTTTTTTGTTATTGGTCTGCCTTTCAAATATAGAACAGCTTCAACTTTAGTAACTAGATCTATATCAGATAATGGCGTGGTATTTAGATCAGATTGGTTAATTTTTTATTACCGAAATCTTTCCTAATTTACCTTAAATTTAATCTGATGCACCAAGAAATAATTTATATGTATCGTTTTGAGTTTCATCCCAAAATTTATAGCCTAGAATTCCTACAAATTTATTCCACTCTAGAATTTCATTTCTATCGATTAAAACTCCAATAACAATTTTCCCTACATCAGCCCCATAATTTCTATAGTGAAATACGCTTATCGACCAATTAGATTTCATATTATTTAAGAAATTTATTAATGCTCCAGGTCTTTCAGGAAACTCAAATCTATATAAAAGCTCAACAAGGTTCCTATTATTCATTTCTTTAAAATTATTTGGTAATCTTCCGCCAACCATATGTCTAAGATGATTTTTAGATAATTCATCATCACTTATATCAATAAATGGGTACTCCGAATTTCTAAATTCATTTAAAAGATTTCTTTTATCAATTAATCCATAGACTTCTACTCCTACAAAGATCTGTGCATTCTTAGAGTTTGACATTCTATAGCTAAATTCAGTTAAATTTCTATTATTAAGTAACTTACAAAAATCAATTAAACTTCCAGCACGTTCAGGTATTTCAACCGCCATCATTACTTCTTTACACTCTCCAAGTTCTGCTCTTTCTGCTACAAATCTAAGCCGCTCAAAATTCATATTTGCACCACAAGCAATAGCAACCATTTTTTTATTTGAAAGATTTGAATTCAAAATATCTTTTTTCATTCCAGCAATTGATAATGCTCCTGCTGGTTCTAGAATTGATCTAGTATCCTCAAAAACATCTTTTATAGCAGCACAAATTTCATCAGTATTAACCCTAATCATTTTATCTATATATTTTTTCCCAATATCAAAAGTATTTTTACCAATTTTTTTAACCGCAACACCATCTGCAAATTGACCAACAGAAGATAATTCCACAATTTTTGATTCTTCCAAAGATTTTGTCATGGCATCTGCGTCTTCAGGCTCCACACCGATTATTTTTACTTCAGGCCATATTTTTTTAATGTATAAAGATATTCCTGATATCAATCCACCACCACCGACAGCAATATAAATTGCATAAGGTTTTTCATCTAATTGCTGTTCAATTTCAATAGCTATAGTTCCTTGTCCTGCAATAACATCTGGATCATCAAAAGGATGAATAAAACATAAATTTCTTTCTTGACTAATTCTTATTGCCTCTTTGTAAGTTTCATCATAATTATCACCGAACAATATAACTTTTGCTTTTAAATTTTTTACTGCATTAACTTTTACAAGAGGTGTCGTAATAGGCATTAATATGGTTGCTTGACAATTTAGCTTTAAAGCACTAAGCGCTACTCCTTGAGCATGATTACCAGCACTTGATGTAATTACTCCCTGAATAAGCTGCGATTTAGTAAGCTTACTCATCTTGTTATATGCCCCTCTTATTTTGAACGAAAACACATCTTGAAGATCTTCTCTTTTAAGAAAAACTTCATTATTAAGTGTATTACTTAAATTATGAGCTTTTTCAAGTGGTGTTTTTTTTGCTACTTCATAGATTTCAGCTTGAAGTATTTTTTCAAAATAATCATTCATATATATATTTTTAGCATTAAATATTAATCTAATAAAACATTACATGATCTATTTCAAAAAAAATACTCATTTTGCACCTCGGCGTTTTAGATTATATATGTACCAATTTTTGTTAAATGATTTTAAGTGAGTTAAGTCATCCAAATCAACTACATGGCTTAACAGTTTCACAATTAGAGGAAATTGCTTGTCAAATTAGGGAAAGACATCTTCAAGTAGTTTCTACTAGTGGTGGACATCTTGGTCCTGGATTAGGTGTGGTTGAGCTTACATTGGCTTTATATCAAACTCTTGATCTTGATTTCGACAAAGTTGTTTGGGATGTAGGACATCAAGGTTATCCTCATAAATTAATAACAGGACGTTTCAGTCAATTTGATTCCCTTAGACAACAAAATGGAGTAGCTGGATATCTCAAAAGAAGCGAAAGTAAATTTGATCATTTTGGAGCTGGACATGCTAGCACATCTATTTCTGCTGCTTTAGGAATGGCAATAGCAAGAGATAGAAAAGGTGATAATTATAAATGTGTCGCAGTTATTGGAGATGGAGCATTAACTGGAGGAATGGCATTAGAAGCTATAAATCATGCGGGTCACTTACCAAATACTCCTTTAGTCGTAGTATTAAACGATAATGATATGTCTATTTCACCTCCAGTTGGAGCACTCTCATCTTACTTAAATAAGGTAAGACATAGCCCACCATTGCAATTTTTGTCCGATAGTGTTCAAGAAAGTGTAAAAAATATTCCTTTACTTGGTAAGGACATTCCTGAAGATCTAAAAAATATTAAAGGAAGTGTTAGACGACTAGCTGTTCCTAAAGTTGGTGCTGTTTTTGAAGAACTTGGATTTACTTATATGGGTCCAATTGACGGTCATGATATTGGAAATTTAATTAATACTTTTAACGCTGCTCATAAACTAAAAAAACCTGTACTTGTTCATGTTGTTACTACAAAAGGGAAAGGTTACCCTTATGCAGAAGCTGATCAAGTTGGATATCATGCACAGTCTTCATTTGATCTTACAACTGGGAAATCTATTCCATCAAAGAAACCTAAGCCTGTTAGTTATAGTAAAATATTTGGTCAAACTTTATTGAAAATATGTGAACAAGATAGTAAAGTCGTTGGCATTACAGCAGCAATGGCTACAGGTACTGGTTTAGATATATTGCAAAAAAATATTCCAGATCAATATGTTGATGTAGGAATAGCAGAACAACATGCAGTTACTCTTGCTGCAGGAATGTCATGCGATGGTCTTAAACCTGTTGTAGCTATTTATAGTACTTTTCTTCAACGTGCTTTTGATCAATTAATTCATGATGTGGGGATACAGAATTTACCTGTATCGTTTGTCCTCGATAGGGCTGGGATAGTGGGAGCTGATGGTCCTACTCACCAAGGGCAATACGATATCAGCTATATGAGATCTATCCCGAATTTTGTCTTAATGGCACCTAAAGATGAGTCTGAATTACAGAGAATGTTAATAACTTCAATAAACCATAAAGGACCTACAGCTTTAAGAATACCTAGAGGTTCAGGACTAGGCGTAGCTGTGATGGATGAGGGTTGGGAACCTTTAAATATTGGAGAAGCTGAGATACTAGAAGAAGGAAATGATATTTTAATTATTGCTTACGGTTCAATGGTGGCATCTGCTCTTGAAACAGCGGACCTTTTAAAAGGTAATAACATAAATGCATGTATTGTAAATGCAAGATTTGTGAAACCTCTAGATAAAAATCTTATTATTCCTTTAGCAAGTAGGATTCAAAAAGTAGTAACTATGGAGGAAGGAACCCTGATAGGTGGATTTGGTTCCGCAATAGTTGAATTATTTAATGACAATGAAATAAACATTTCTGTATACAGAATAGGTATTCCTGATGTTCTAGTCGATCATGCCTCACCTGATCAGAGTAAAGAAAAATTAGGTCTTATGCCTGATCAGATGGCAGATAAAATTATTAAGAAATTTAAGTTAAATAGTTAAATATTTAATAATTAAATTTTTATAAAACACCACGTGAGGCTAACCCAAGAATGGAGCCAATACCTAATAAATGTCCAAGGCAATTAGCTCCAACAAATGCACCATGACTTAGACCACCAAAAAATCTTCCATTTGGCATCATAAAACCCTCTTCAGGTTTTCTAATAGTTGCTTTAGCAATTGCGTAAGCAAGTATATTGCAAGCTATCATCACAACCGCACACTTTGGTGACCATTCAAATGTTGCTGGAGCAGAGGCAGCTGCAAATAATGTATTAAGCATAAAAATTGTTATTTTTACCATTCTCTAATACTTTTACCAAAAAATCATAAAATTGTTAAAGGTCTTAAGAGTTGTTAACTTCTAAGTTATTTAACATTTTTATAAAACCCAACAATATAATGAAATCACTTAAGGTTAAGAATAATTCTGCTGAACCATGTAGGAAGTCAACCTCAACAAGGCTTTTATTGTAGTAATTTAGTGCAAATATAGATACTAAGATTGTGATGAATACAAATAAGACTGTTAATGAAAAACCTGTCTTTACAAATTTATTTACAGATCTGATTTTAAATAAGTAAAACAAAAATATTGAATATGGAATTATAGATGCGGCGAATAATGATGTGTTATCAACTAAACCTAATTTTTCAATTAATTTTAAAAATAAATCATTCATAAGTCTCTTTCTTTTTAAAAATTGTGAATGACGCTAGAGCTAATGTTGAATTTCCAATAAATGTAAATATTCCTTGAAGTGTTACTAATCCATATAATGTATCTTGATTATCATAGATATGCCAAGTTATAGCGCACATAGCACCTATTAAGTTTGGGACCATAGCTAAGCTGAACCAAAAAAATAAATTATAATTTTCAAATTTTGAAATTTTGTATATTACAAATATGGAAAATATCCATTCAATGACTGAAGAAATATGTATTAACCATGTTCCAAATGATAGTTCGTGCAAAATACTATACTTTTTTCTTTAGTACATTAAGTACTTCCTTAGCATGATTTATCGGTAAAACACTAATCCATCTATAAGAAATTTCACCTTTTGGAGAAATCAAAAAAGTGTTTCTATCTGAAAAAGGTGGAATCCAAGATCCATATTTATCGCTAATAATTCCTTCAGGATCAGATAATAAAGTATAGTTTATTGATTTCTCGCTGCAGAAACTTTCATGAGAATCTTGATTATCAGCACTAATGCCAATAATTTCGGCATTATATTTTGAAAAATCACTTTTTAATTCTGAAAAACCTTTAGCTTCAAGAGTGCAACCTGCTGTAAAATCCTTTGGATAAAAATACATAACAAGCCACTTACCTTTGAAATCACTTAATTCCCAAATTTTTTTGGTTTTTATGTTTTTATTAAAACCCTCAAGGTGAAAGTTTGGAGCAGTATCCCCAACTTCAGGAGCAAAGTCAAAAGAGAATGCTGGATTAAAATTAAATAAGAGAATTAATGATATTAATATACTTACAACAAAATTTCCCATCAAATTAGAATTTTTGCAAATCAACTCCATTAGATTTGGCAAATTTATCTAAACCTACTTTTTGTATAGATTTTAGTGCTTTGGTACTAATTTTGATATTTACCCATTTTTTTCCTTCTTCCCACCAAAGTCTCCTTTTTTGGAGATTCACTTGTTGCAATTTTTTGGTACGAATATGTGAGTGACTCACGGCCATCCCGTTATTAGCTTTTGCACCAGTCAGTTCGCAAACTCTTGACATATTTTTTTAGTCATATCTCTAAAAATTTTAACACACGACTTAATTTTTTGAATTAAGCAATTCAGAAATCAATTCTGCATTATTATTTTGTAAATTAATAATCTGCTTTTGATCTAATCCTCCCACAGATAGTTTTGCCATATCGTAAACATGATTAGCAATTTTTGATGCCAATGGATTCTCAATTGGATCTTTTTTATCAATAATTATTTTATTGCCTGTAATTTTAGTAAGGCCAACAATAAGTGGATGTTCTTTGTTAATTAAAAGCACGTGATATTCAGGTAATCCAGGCATCTTTTGTTCCATGTAAGCACCCATATCATTAATTCTTCTCATTTGTTCTGGAAGTAAGATCATCGCAGGTGGAGCATCTTTACTTGAGAGTGACTGTACCTTAACTGTTACTTTCTCATTATTAAGTGCTTTAACTATGGTATCTCTAAGATTTTCTGTATTAGATTTCCCATCCTTATCTACAATTTCTTTGGATTCCTTATCATCTAGTTCATTGATTTCTGAATCAACTCTTTGGAATTGATAATCTTCTTTTTTACTTTCTAACCATGGAAGAAATTGTGCATCAATTAATGGATCAGATATAATGACTTCCTTATTATCAGATAAACAGATATTTAATGCGCTTGACTGAGCAATCATATCAGAGCAATAAATTATTTTTTTAGAATCTAATATCTTATTTCGTTCTTTGTAATTTGCCAGAGTTGTAAAATATTTATCATTTGATTTGATAAGGGACTTATTTTCAATATCCTTAGTTAAGTCATTCTCTGAATTGAGTATTGTTTCGAAAATTATACTGTTATCGACTAATTCAGCAAATTTTTCATCTTCGATTGCACCAATTTTAATAAAAGCAGATATAGAATCCCAAATTTCTGCATAAAATTCTGGAGAATTTTTTATTAAATCTTTCAGTTTATTAGCGATTTTTTTTGAAATAAATGATGATATAGACCTTACTTTTCTATCTGTTTGTAATGCGCTTCTACTCACATTTAGCGGTATATCTGTAGAGTCAATTACTCCTCTTAGAGGTAAAAGGTATTTTGGTACTATCTCTTTAATTGAATCGCTTACGAATACTTGATTGCAAAATAGTTTAATTTCTCCCTTTTCCCAATCAGCTCTACCAGATAACTTAGGAAAATACAATATCCCTTGTATGTCATATGGATAATCTGTATTTAAATGTATCCAGAATAGTGGATCTCCCTGAAAAGGATAAAGGTATTTATACAACTCAATATAATCTTCATCTTTTAATTCACTAGGTTGTTTTCTCCATGGGGGATTTTTCTTATTAATTGACTCACCTTCTAATAAGATATCTATTGGCATAAAATCACAATATTTTTTTATTAATGATTTAATCCTTTCTGGCTCGATAAATTCTTTTTCTTCTTCAAGTAGGTGAAGTATCACATCTGTCCCAATTGACTCTCTTTCTGACTCCTCTAAGGTGAAATTTGGCGATCCATCACAAGACCATTTGAAAGCCTTAGATTCTCCAATTGCTGATTTAGTTAATATATCAACTCTATCCGCCACCATGAAACTTGAATAAAAACCAAGTCCAAAATGGCCTATAAATTCATCATTATTTTTTTTATATTTTGTTAGGAATTCTTCGGCACTAGAAAATGCCACTTGGTTTATGTACTTTTTGATTTCTTCATCATTCATTCCAATTCCATTATCAGAAATTGTTAGTGTATTATTCTCACGGTCAATTAAAATTTTTACTTGAGATTCTTTAGGATTTTCGCAGTCACCTGCCATAGAAGCCATTCTTCGTTTACTTATTGCGTCAACTCCGTTACTAACAAGTTCTCTTAAAAAGATTTCATGGTCAGAATAAACTGCCTTCTTGATAATTGGGAAAATATTTTCGGTATTAATACGAATTTCGCCTTTTTCCATTTAAAAAAAATCAAACATATAAATCTTATTTCCTTAAAACTCGTTAATCAAGTTTAATTAGGAGTATTGTCCGAACAATATATGAATTTTAAAACCTAAATAAACTCTTAAAAGGTATTATTTAACCCACAATATCTCAGTACAATTATTTTCTTTCATTATTTGATTGGCTTTAGCTAAATCATCACATGGATTTAAGTATAAGACAGCAATATTCCCAATTTTCTGTTGTTCTTTTTGTTCATTCATTCCTTTTTCTAACAAATAAGAATCTTTAAACATTAATAAAATCTTTTTTTTATCTGTTTTTTCTTCTTTAATTAAATTTCTTAAGATATCTATTGAAATTGTAAATCCAATTCCATTTAAGATTTTCTCATTTGGACTAAAGAATCTTACTAATTCATCGTATCTTCCGCCTTTAGCTATAACGTTTTTATTTTTACCATCATCCCCTATTAGTTGAAATACTATTCCTTCGTATAAATTCAAGTGAGGTTGAAAAGTAGGATCAAGTTGCAATTTAACACCATATTTATTTGATATTTTTGATAATGTTTTAAATAAGAAATTTAGGTCATCTAGATTTTTACTAGTGCCAAATATACCTTTCAATTTTTTTAATATTGCTATTGGTTCTCCACGTGTGAATAATAAATCTTTAAGTATATATTTATCTTCTTCATCAATCCCTAATTTAGATAATTTATCTTGATCAAAATTAACTAGACTTTTCTTAATTTCTTCAACATTATTATTCATATATTTATTCAGTATTAAGTCCATTATTTTTGTGGTACTAACTAGTAGACATAAATTAAAACCTTCCTTCAAATTAATGTTATCGATTGCATCAAACAATATATTAATAACTTCAATTTCTGGGTATTTTGTATCATATCCAATTAATTCAATTCCACTCTGCAGTTTCTCTTGTAACTTAAATGAATTTTTATTATTTTGTTTTTTATCAAAGACCATTCCATTGGTGAATAATCGTATAGGTCTTTTCTTATTTATTAATCTAGTAGATGACAATTTAACAATAGATGTAGTCATTTCTGGCCTAAGACACAATGAATTATTACTTACTATTCCCAAAACCTGATTTTCGTCAATAACGCCACGACCTTTTATCGTCTCTAAAGTATTTATAAATGAAGGAGAAACCTCTTCATAGCCCCATAGTTTATAAATAATATTAAGTTTATTTATGATATTTGAGTTATTTTTTACATCGACTAATTTAATTTCCTTTATATCTGTCATTTTAATATCTAAAGAATTTTAGGTATAGAGATTTTTTTTTAATGGAGAGACTTTATTAAGTTCATTTTTTAATTCATTCTCAAGGCTAACAGAACAAGCTAAAATTCTACCTGAACTTAGATTAAATTCGCCTGATGGATAATCAGAAATAATACCACCTGCTTCTTTAACAATAATAGCACCAGCCGCCAGATCCCATACCTCTAATCCTCTTTCCCAATATCCATCTACCTTACCTGCAGCAACAAATGCTAGATCAACAGCTGCAGCTCCACCTCTTCTGACTCCTCTAGTTTTATGTGTTAAGTAACAAAATTCAGCATAATTATTATCCTCTGTCTCAAATCTGTCGTAAGAGAAACCAGTTACAAGTAGACTTTCAGAAAGATTAGAGGGACTCGATACTTTAAGTTCACTATCATTGCAGAATGAGCCTAAACCTATACAGGCTGAATAAAGTTCATTTAAATAAGGTACTGATATAGCACCTATAATTGGCTTATTTTTATATACAAGACCAATAGAAGTTCCAAAAAAAGGATATCCATGCGAATAATTTGTTGTACCGTCTAATGGGTCTATACACCACGTCAAATCCGAGGATTTGCTTAATTTCCCCGATTCTTCTGCATTTATAGATATGTTTGGGGTCTCTTCTAATAAATATTCTTTTATTTTATTCTCAACTTCCAAATCTACATTGGTTACTAAATCACCTTTCCTGCCCTTTGATGATATTTTCTGAATTTTATTATAATTATTTTTAAGAATTTCATTGCCAATTTGAGCAGAATTCTTGGCTATTTTATACAAACTAGACAAGTTTACTTGATTTGTTAGTTCTTCTATTTCACTTAACTCAAACATTTTAATTAATCTTCCTCAAATTCCCATGGTGGCGCCACTCTTGTCTTTCCCCTCCCAAAATATTGTCCAAATTGTAAATCGTATACTTCATCTTCATATGTAGTTTCCACCTCAAGATCTGAAGTTGCTTTAGCTACACATAGAAGTGCATAACCTTCGTCTCTTAGGGCTTGAGATACACCCATTGCTTCAGGTTGTTGCAAAGTTCCTGATATTATTTTAACTGCACAACTTGTACAGCAACCATTTCTGCATGAAAATGCAAGTTTGAAACCCTTCTTTTCAAATTCTTTAAGAATATACTTGTCACTACTAATCTGCTCTTGGTAAACCTTTCCGGTTTCTTTGTTTTTAATCGTGACTGTGAAAGTCCTTTTCAAATAACTTTCCTCAAGAATTGGGTGATTAAGAGTTAGGATAGGATTATTGGGAGAGGTGGCCGAGTGGTTGAAGGCGCAGCACTGGAAATGCTGTATAGGGGCAACTTTATCGAGGGTTCGAATCCCTCTCTCTCCGTTTTATATTAGTTGATATTGGTCAATTACATCAACAATTTTTGTATGTTGAGGTTTTCATATAAATAAATAGTAATCAATTTGAGGTCCCAAATATAATCTTATTTAATTAAATTAAGTTGAAAATATTTGATTTTTACTATTATATGTAAATATCTAAAATAAAAATTAATTAAATTATTAGTAAATTTTGCTTTAATTTAGCGATCTAAAAACATGGGGCAAATAATTGGAATTGATTTGGGTACTACTAACTCTGTTGTCGGAGTTATAGAAGCTGGTCGTCCAATTGTTATTGCAAATTCTGAAGGGTCTAGAACTACTCCTTCGATAGTTGGTTTTACAAAGGAAAAAGAAATTGTAATAGGAGACCAAGCAAGAAGACAACTTGTTTTAAATCCAAAGAATACTTTTTACAACTTAAAAAGATTTATTGGTAGCGACTGGGACGAATTAGATGATACAAGTATTTCAGTTCCTTATAATGTTAAATCAAATAATACTGGAAGTGTAAGAGTACTTAGTCCAAATACAGAAAGAGAGTATGCTCCTGAAGAGTTAGTCAGCTCATTAATTAGAAAATTAATAAATGATGCTGAAACATATCTTGGAGATACTGTTGACTCTGCTGTTATTACTGTCCCTGCCTATTTTAATGAATCTCAAAGGCAAGCTACAAAGGATTCTGCAATATTGGCTGGCATCAGAGTTGATAGAATCCTTAATGAACCTACGGCAGCTGCTCTAGCTTATGGCTTTGAAAAAAGTTCTTCTAATAATGTTTTGGTTTTTGATTTAGGGGGAGGTACATTTGATGTTTCTTTATTAAAAATTTCTAATGGTGTATTTGATGTTAAAGCCACTTGTGGAGATACCCAACTTGGTGGGAATAATTTTGATTCAAAAATAGTAGATTGGCTTGCTGAAAAATTTCTTACTAAACATGATATTGATCTAAGAAGGGATAGACAAGCTTTACAGAGATTAACTGAAGCTTCTGAGAAGGCAAAATGTGAATTATCAGGATTGCAAAAAACAAAAATATCTTTACCTTTTATCACAACAAGTAAAGACGGTCCATTACATATTGAAGAAACTATAGATAGAAAAATATTTGAATCATTATCCCAAGATCTACTAGACAGATTATTAGAGCCTGTCCAAATAGCATTAGATGACTCAGGATGGACCGCAGAAGATATAGATGAGGTAGTTCTTGTCGGTGGCAGTACCAGAATTCCAATGGTTCAACAATTAGTTAAGACTCTAGTTCCTAATGATCCTTGTCAATCCGTTAATCCAGATGAGGTAGTTGCAATTGGAGCAGCTATACAATCTGGAATAATTAGTGGTGATTTACAAGATTTACTGCTAAATGATGTCACACCTCTTTCTTTAGGTTTAGAAACAATTGGAGGTCTTATGAAGGTACTTATTCCTCGAAATACACCAATTCCAGTAAGACAATCTGATGTTTTTAGTACATCTGAAGCCAATCAATCATCAGTTGTTGTTCAAGTAAGGCAAGGTGAAAGGCCTCTAGCCTCTGAGAATAAATCACTTGGTAAATTTAGATTATCAGGAATACCTCCAGCTCCCAGAGGGATCCCACAGGTTCAGGTAGCATTTGATATTGATGCTAATGGTCTTTTAGAAGTAAGTGCAACTGATAGGACAACTGGAAGAAAGCAATCAGTAACAATTTCAGGAGGTTCTAATTTAAATGAACAAGAAATTAATTCTATAATTGAAGAAGCTAAGTCAAAAGCTAATGAAGATAAAAAGATAAGATCTGTCATTGATAGAAAAAATAGTGCTTTAACACTAATTGCACAAGCTGAGAGAAGGCTTAGGGATGCATCATTAGAATTTGGTCCTTATGGTGCTGAAAGACAACAACGAGCTGTTGAATTAGCCATTCAAGATGTTGAAGATTACTTAGATGATGATGATCCTCAAGAATTAGAAATTTCAGTAAGTTCTCTCCAAGAAGCATTATTCGGTTTAAACAGAAAATTTGCATCAGTAAGAAAGACTGATAATAATCCATTACAGAGTATTAAAAATACATTTGGATCATTAAAGGATGAACTCTTTTCAGATGAATATTGGGATGATGATCCTTGGGATAATCAAATGAATAGAAATTATAGAAATTCGAGGTATGGTAATTCTAGGGATGAAGATCCATGGGACAATGACTATTACCTCTAAAAATGACTATTTGTCGATTCTGGGTTTACCCCCTGATTTCGATGATAAAGAACTTAAAAAAGCTTTTCGAAATGAAGCAAGAAAATGGCATCCAGATTTAAATAAAAATGATATAAATGCAGAAGAAAGATTTAAATTAATTAACGAAGCGTACGAATACTTACGTGATCCCAATAAAAGAAATAATAGTTCGGATAAAAAAAATCAGGAAGATTATGAAAAAAATAATTTCAAGACAGGTTTTCCTGATTTTCAAGATTATCTAAATTCATTATTTGGATATGAATATATCCCAAAGAATTACAACGAATACGATAATGAACCATTTGAGAATGAACCTACATATATAGATAATGATGAATTCAATAATTATGAATACCCTACAACATCTCCAGAAGAGCCACCTCCTGTTAAAATTCACCAAGATATTGAAACAATCATTGAATTAACTCCTGATGAGGCCATTAATGGTGCTTCAATTTTAATAGAGCTTGAAGATGAAACTGTAGTTGAAGTTGATACACCGCCTTTTGCTGGTGATGGATGGAGATTAAGACTTGAAAATATTGCAAGGGGAGGTAAAGATCATTATCTGCAATTAAAAGTTCAAACGGAAAGTGGGCTAAGAATTGACGGTTTGCGAGTACTTTATAAACTAGAGTTATTCCCTCATGATGCTCTTCTTGGTTGTGCAGTAGAAGTTCCTACTCTTGATGGTAATGTCACACTTCAAGTCCCACCAAAATCATCCACCGGGAGAATGTTACGTTTGAGAGGAAGGGGCTTAACTTTCGAAGATAATGTAGGTGATCAATACGTTGAAATCTTGGTGGTTATTCCTGCTGATATTAATGATGAAGAAATTGCTTTATATACAAGATTACAAGAATTATCACTTTCTGATTCTTAATCAAATATCATATAAAGAAAATTAGACACTTATGAATATATTTGTCCTTTTATATAATTCAGGAACAGATAAGGAAGGAATTCATTCAATTGAACTAAAAGGAAGAACTATAGTACTTATGTTTGAAGACAAGGATGATGCAATAAGATACTGTGGTCTCCTTGAAGCTCAAGATTTTCCTCTTCCAACAGTTGAAAAGATCGATATTGATGAAATTAAGGATTTCTGCATTAAATTAGGTTATGAATGCAAATTAGTTGAGAAAAATTTTGTACCTAAAACAGCCGAAGATAGGTTACTAATTTCTCCACCTCAGAAAAACCTAGAAGTTGATAATTGGGAGGGCGAGAGTAATAATAAAGAAAACATTGATATAAATACCATTAAGGAAAACCTTGAAAAGTTGCTTTAGCTACTAAAATATGAATAAGTCATTAAATAAATAGAACATGTCAAAAGCATTACTTGAGACCGAAGTAGGGAATATAAATATTGAGTTTTTCTCTGACGATGCCCCAAATACTGTTAAAAACTTCACAAAGTTGATAAGTGATGGTTTTTATGATGGTTTAGCATTTCATAGAGTTATTCCTGGATTTATGGCTCAAGGTGGATGTCCGAATACTCGTGATGGAGCTTCTGGTACTCCTGGGACTGGTGGTCCTGGATATAATATTAAATGTGAAATTAATTCCAATAAACATTTAAAAGGTTCCCTTTCTATGGCTCATGCTGGAAAGGATACCGGTGGTAGCCAGTTTTTCATAGTTTATGAACCACAGCCTCATCTCGATGGAGTTCACACTGTTTTTGGTAAGACCGATGATATGGACGTCGTTCTAAAGCTTACTAATGGTTCAAAAATTCTTAAAGCAACCTTAAAATAGTAATTTAACTTTCAAAAACAATACTAAATGTCTCTTTATCTAGATTAAATTTTCTTGTAGATGAATATAAGATTTCATTATTAATAGAAAATTTTGTGTTGATAAGCTTGATGCTATTTTTTGGATGTAATGCTTGTTCAATATTTCTAGAAATAATAATCCCAATTTTCGTACTATTTTCATATTTGGATAAAAACTGAATAAATAATTCTATTTTCTTTATTTCTTCGTCAGTAATGTTGGAATTAGTTCTATTTTGATCATGTAAAATTCGCCAAACTAATTTTGGTCGATTCCAAAAAGCTAACAATCTTGGTGTACTTTCCAATTTAATATTTATGTTTTGATCACTACAGAATTTAATAACTTTATTTTTTATTGGAACTAGATCTATAGATTTATATTTTCCGTCAAGAAAAATAGAAATAAATGGGTCGATATTCCTAGAATCATAATCTTCATAATCAATCATGTGACCGAGTTTTGTTTTCTTAACGCTTAAATACTCAGCATTGTTATCATTTGGACAAATTACTAATGGAACTCTCTCAATAACTTCAATTCCGTAACCTCCTAATCCAGCAATCTTCCTAGGATTATTCGTTAGTAATTTTAATTTTTTTATACCAAGATCAGTCAATATCTGAGCTCCAACTCCATAATTTCTTAGGTCGGCAGGAAATCCTAATTTTTCATTAGCTTCTACTGTATCTAATCCACCATCTTGTAAGCTATATGCTTTTAATTTATTTATGAGTCCAATCCCCCTACCTTCTTGCCTCAAATAAACAACTACTCCCTCTTCTTCTTTTTCAATCCTTGATAAAGCTGCCTCTAACTGAGGTCTACAATCACAACGTAGTGATCCAAAAGCATCTCCTGTTAAGCATTCTGAATGCATTCTTACTATTACAGGCTCGCTTAATTTTGCAGATTTTTGTTTAACTAAAGCAACGTGTTCTGAACCATCAAGTTCATTAATATATCCATAAGCTTTAAAATTACCAAAAATACTTGGAAGAACAGCATCGGATTTTCTAAATACAAATCTTTCAGTTTGAAAACGATAACTTATTAAATCAGCTATTGATATTAATTTCATTCCCCAATGTTTTGCATACTTTTTTAGTTGTGGAAGTCTTGACATGGAACCGTCAGGATTTTGTATTTCACAAATCACTCCAGCGGGATAAAGACCTGACATTGCGGCAATATCTACTGCTGCTTCGGTATGGCCTGCCCTTTTTAAAACTCCACCTTTTTTAGCTCTTAATGGAAAAATATGACCTGGCCTCCTTAAATCTTCAGGTTTTGTATTTGGGTTTATAGCAACTTGAATTGTCTTAGCCCTGTCTTCAGCTGAAATGCCAGTAGAAACGTTATTTTCAGGTCCAGCATCAATAGATATAGTAAAAGCTGTTTGATTTTCATCTGTATTTCTGTCTACCATTAATGGTAAATCTAAAGAGTCAAGTTTCTCACCTTGCATTGCTAGGCATATAAGTCCACGTCCTTCAGTAGCCATAAAATTAATTTGCTGAGGAGTAGCAAACTGAGCCGCACAAATTAAATCTCCTTCATTTTCTCTCCTTTCATCATCAACCACAATTATGCATTCACCATTCCTTATAGCCGCCAACGCATCGCTGATAGGATCAAATTCTACTTTAAAAGACTCTTTTATATCCAAAATTGTTCTATTATTTGATTTGGGACTTGTTTCTTTCATTATTCCTATCAATATAGAAAAATAGTGTTTTAGTTACCTTAAATACAATACTCTATAATCCTATCTCAAAGTCTGCCAATTCTAAGATATGAATGTTGCAATAGTAGGTGCTACTGGTTACGGCGGTATTCAAGCGGTAAATCTTCTAAAGAAAAATAAAAATTATAATATCTCATATTTAGGAGGTAAGAAAACTTCTGGTTCAAAGTGGAATGATAATTTCCCTTTTATTTATCTAGATAATGATCCTTATATAGAAGAAATTTCAGTAGATAATATTTCAAATAACTCTGATGTTGCTTTGCTTTGCTTGCCAAATGGCCTTTCTTCAACATTAACAAGGAAACTTTTAGATAGAGGAGTTAAAGTTATCGATTTATCTGCTGATTACAGATATAAGTCTTTAGATGATTGGAAAAAAGTATATTCCAAAGAAGCTGCTATTTATAAAAGGAACGATGATGATTTATGTAAAGAAGCTGTCTACGGTCTTCCTGAAATAAATAAAGAATCCATTTCAAAAGGAAGATTAATTGCATGTCCAGGATGTTATCCAACATCCTCTCTTATTCCACTAGCTCCTTACCTTTCGCAGGGAATTATTGAAAATGAAGGTATAGTAATTGATTCTAAAAGCGGAACCTCTGGAGGTGGTCGAGAACCAAACCAAAAGCTACTTTTATCAGAATGTGGAGAAGGTCTTTCAGCATATGGATTGATAAATCATAGACATACCTCAGAGATCGAGCATATAGCTTCTTTAATTTCTGGTAATAAAATTGAACTGCTTTTTACTCCTCATTTGGTTCCAATTTCTAGGGGTATGCATTCGACTATATACGGGAGATTAAGAGATCCAGGATTAACATCCGATGATTGCAGAATTCTTTTAGATAATTACTATAGAAATTTCAAAAATATTAAAGTCTTACCTGTAGATACATTCCCATCAACAAAATGGGTAAAAAATACAAACCAAATTTTCCTTTCTGTGAAAGTTGATATTCGAAATGGAAGAATTATTATTCTATCTGTAATTGATAATTTGTTAAAAGGACAGACTGGGCAAGCAATTCAAAATTTAAATATTATGAGTGGATATTCAATGGATGAAGGTCTTGAGTTAACTAATAATTTCCCATAAAATTATTTCTTATCATAAAACCTGCATGAGAGATTGAATGAGGTAAAATTTTATGCTCAAGCATATGTATTCTTTTGGAAAGTGATTCAATATCATCATTATCTCTAATTGATAATGCAGCTTGCATTATCAGAGAACCACTATCTACCTCCTCATCAACAAAATGTACTGAACAACCAGTTATTTTTGAACCATTTAATATTGAGTCCTTTATCGCAGAACTACCCTTATATGAAGGAAGTAATGATGGGTGAATATTAATAATTTTATTCTTAAATTTATTAATGAAAAAGGGTGTGACAATTTTCATCCAGCCAGCCATTACAATGAGTTCAACATCATACTTAACTAAAGTGTTTACAATTTCTAATTCAAATAGCTCTTTTTGAGCAAAGTCTTTACCTCTTATTATTTTGTGAGGTATTTTTACACTTTCTGCTCTTTTTATACAACCTGCATTGTCGTTATTAGTAATGAGAACTTTTATATCTATATCTAATTCTCCTTTTTCTGAGAGATTAATTAACTCCTGAAAGTTTGTTCCATTCCCAGAGGCAAGTACACCTATTTTTAATTTTGGTGAAAATTTTCTAAATTCAGATATCTCAGGAGAAATTATGTAATTAAATGATTTATCCAAAATTTTTTATTTTTACCAATGATAAATTCATATGAAATAAAAAAAAACCTCTTTTTAAATTGTTTATATTCAAAAACATATTTATTTGAAGATAAAAATTTAAACAAATTTAAATGATTCAAATCTATGTACTATTTGTATAGATATAATTGAATAATAAATAAAAGAAACAAATATATAAAATGAATGGAGATTTAAACTCTTGGGATAAATTTTGTAATTATCTTTGGTTTGATAATAATTTAAAGATTTGGTTAGACATAAGCAAAATTAATTTCACAAGTAAAGAGATAAAAAATTTAGAAGAGAAATTTATAGATGTTTTTTCATCAATAAAAGAATTAGAAGATGGTGCAATCTCAAATGTTGATGAAAATAGACAAGTTGGACATTATTGGCTTAGGAATCCATCAATTTCTCCATCTATAAAAATAAAAGAGGAGATTTGCGCAGATATTAATGAAATCTCTGTATTTGGAAAACAAATTTTAAATGGAGATATTAAGAATAAGAATAATCAGAACTATACTGATGTTCTATGGATAGGAATTGGTGGAAGTGGATTAGGCCCATTACTTATTACAGAGTCACTGCAGAAGTGCTCTAAAGGCTTAAATTTTTCTTATATCGATAATGTTGATCCTTTCTTAATTAGCGAAAAGTTACAAGAGTTATCTGAAAAATTATCCACAACATTATTTGTAGTAGTAAGCAAATCAGGTGGAACGCCTGAACCTAGAATTGCTATGGAAATTATTAAAAGTCATTGCGAAAAGAATTCTCTTGAATGGAATTCCAATGCTATAGCTATAACTATGAAAGATAGTAAGTTATTTAAAAAAGCCACTTCTGAAAATTGGTTAAAAATATTTAATTTACAAGATTGGGTTGGAGGAAGAACTAGTATTACAAGCTCTGTGGGATTACTTCCATTAGCTCTTATTAATGAAAATATATTTGAATTTATTAAAGGTGCATCATTAATGGATGAGGCCACACGTACAAGTGATTTTAATAAAAATCCCTCAGCATTATTATCATCTGCATGGTATTTAACTGGGAATGGAGTTGGAAAGAGAGATATGGTCGTATTACCCTATAGAGATAGGTTACAGGTATTTAGTAAATATCTTCAGCAATTAGTAATGGAATCATTAGGTAAGAAATATAATAGGAATGGAGAAGTAGTTAATCAAGGTATTTCCGTTTTTGGTAATAAGGGATCTACAGATCAGCATGCTTATGTTCAGCAACTTAGAGATGGTATTGATAATTTCTTTTGTATTTTTATTGAATTATTAGATTCTCCATCTACTAATATTTTTGAAGCAAAAGAGAATCCTAAAGAATATCTTTCTGGTTTTTTGCAAGGAACCAGATCAGCACTCTCTAGTGAAAACAGACAAAGTATAACTATTACATTAGAAAAATTAGATTGTTTTTCACTAGGAGCCTTAATCGCTTTATTTGAGAGAGCCGTATCCTTCTACGCTGAATTAGTCAATATAAATGCATATGATCAACCTGGAGTTGAAGCTGGAAAGAAAGCAGCTGCAAATATTATTGAGTATCAGCAAAAAGTAAGTGATTTATTAGACGAAGGAGGTGAATATTCTTTAAATGACATTACAGCATTATTTGATAAATCAGTTAGTGAACCAATTTTTTTCATAATCCGTGAAATGTGTTTCGGTAAAGATGATTACTTAGTTAAGGGCGATTGGTCTAATCCAAATTCATTAGTTATTCAAAAAACAAATATTAAATAACAATATTCATAATTTTTCCTTTAACAATAATTATTTTTCTTATTTCCTTATCTTGAGTCCATTTTAATATGTTAGGTCTTTTAAGAGTCAATTCTTTAATTAGATCTTCATTAATTTCATAATTAATATTTACTTTGTCTCTAACTTTTCCATTGACTTGTATTACTAGTTCATATGACTCTTCTTTTAGTGCCTCGGCATTAACTGAAGGCCAGTGTTCTAAATGCACAGATTTTTTAAATCCTATAAGATGCCATATTTCTTCTGCAATATGAGGTGCAAATGGAGCCAACAAAATACAAAATGTTTTTAAAGCCTCAATTTTTAAATTATTGTTTATGTCATTAATGGAATTTGATAATGAATTATAAAACTTCATTAGTTCTGAAATCGCAGTATTAAATTGGTTATTTAATATGTCATTCGAAATTTCTTTTATGGCTATATTCATTGACTTTATTAAACTTTTTTCTTTATCTGGATAGGAATTAGATTTACTATTTATATCTTTTGCACAATTTATATAAAGCTTCCAAATCCTACTTAAAAATCTAAATTGTCCTTCAACATCTGTATCTCCCCATTCCAAATCTTTTTCTGGCGGTGCTTTAAATAATATAAACATTCTTGCTGTATCTGCTCCATATTTTTTAATTACTGATTCAGGGTCTATTCCATTATATTTTGATTTAGACATCTTCTCGAAAAGAACTTCGAGTTTTGTATTGTCAATTGGATCTGTAGGATTTGATAGGTCATTAATATCGGAAGGAGAAACATATTTACCTGTTTTATTATTTTTATAGGCAGCGGCCTGAACCATTCCTTGTGTTAATAGTTTTTTAAATGGTTCATCAATTTCAAATAGTTCATTATCCCGCAAGGCTTTAGTGAAAAATCTTGCATATAACAAATGCAATATTGCATGCTCTACTCCTCCGACATATTGATCTACAGGTAACCACTTATTAATTTGAGTCTTTTCAAATGGCTTATTTGAACATTTTGAAGATGGATATCTTAAAAAGTACCATGATGAACACATAAAAGTGTCCATAGTATCAGTCTCTTTTTTTGCGGCTATTCCACATTTTGGACATGTTGTATTTATCCAATGATTATTATCACCTAAAGCATTAATCTTGTTAGCCGAAATATCTATATCTTTTGGTAATGCTACAGGTAATTCCGATTGGTTTAAAGGAACAGATCCACATTTTTTGCAATTAACGATGGGAATCGGACATCCCCAATATCTTTGTCTAGATATTAACCAATCTCTTAAACGATATTGAATCTTATTTTCGGCCCATCCATTATCTACTCCCTCCTCTGAAATTTTTAATTTAGCAATCGTATTTGCCATACCATTGTATTGATCAGAATTAATAAGATATCCATTTTCCACATAAGCTTTATCAAACTTTTTACTTTGTTCACTTTTATCCTTTATTATTACCTGTTTAATATCAATATTATTTTTCTTGGCAAATTCAAAATCTCTTTGATCATGAGCAGGAACGCCCATAACAGCGCCTGTACCGTATTCATCGAGAACATAACTTGCCACCCAAATTGGAATAGGTTCAGAATTAACTGGATTTATTGCTATTAAACTAGTTTTTATTCCAATTTTTTCAAGTTCATTATTTTTATTATTTTTCAAATATTGTTTAAGATTTTCTATATCTTGTATTGTTTCTTGATCAGAAATATTTTTAATTAATGAATGATTAACAGAAATTGCTAAATAAGTAACTCCGAATAAAGTATCTGGCCTTGTTGTAAATACAGTTATATTATCTTCTTGATTGGTATTGATATTGAAATTAATATTTGTACCAATTGACTTTCCAATCCAATTATCTTGCATTATTTTTACTCTTTCTGGCCAGTAATCTAATTTTTCTAAATCCTTCAATAACTCATCAGCATAGTTAGTAATCCTTAAAAACCATTGCTTTAATAATTTTTTTTCAACTACTGCTCCAGATCTCCATGATTTACCCTCTGAGTCAACTTGTTCATTTGCTAAGACTGTATTATCTATAGGATCCCAATTAACCTCTGATTCCTTTTGATATACAAGACCTGCCTTGTATAACTCTAAAAATAGATATTGTGTCCAAATATAATAATCTTCATCACAAGTTGCAAATTCCCTATCCCAATCAACTGATAGACCCAAAAGCTTTAATTGTGACTTCATATGAGAAATATTTTTTTTAGTCCAGACACTTGGACTAATTCCTCTTTCAATCGCTGCATTCTCAGCAGGCAAACCAAAAGCGTCCCAACCCATAGGGTGTAAAACAGATTTGCCCTTAAACCTATGGTACCGAGCTATTAAGTCTGTAATAACATAATTCCTAACATGTCCCATATGAAGATTACCTGAAGGATAGGGAAACATTGATAAGGCATAAAATTTATCACTATCCTCAATTAATTCATCGGTTTTGTATAAATTGGTTTCTGTCCATATTAACTGCCATTTTTTTTCTATTTCAGATGGATTATATAAATTGTTATCATCATATTGTTTATCGGGAGAAATCACTTAATTTTTAATTGTTAAATTATTATTTTAATATCCATTCTCTAAAATAGAAATAGATTGTTAAAAGGAATAATTTATAATTAAAATTTAAAATATATTATCCACAAATGAAAAATATAACTTTTGAAAAATATCAAGGTAACGGAAATGATTTTGTAGTAATCGATTCTAGAGGAAACGATATATTTAAAAATTACGAGATAAATAAAATATTTGATATAAAAAAAATTTGCAACAGGCAATTTGGTATTGGAGCAGATGGTGTGATTTTTATAGAAGAACCTAATGAAGATAATTATGCAAAAATGATAATCTTTAATTCTGATGGTTCTGAAGCACAAATGTGTGGGAACGGAATTAGGTGTTTAGTTGAGTATCTACATGTAAATGATTCAATGAATAATAAAAATATAGAATATAAAATTGAGACTAAAGCAGGTTTAAAAATTGCAAAATATATAAATGATGAAATTACAGTAAAAATGGGAGTTCCCATTTTAGAAAGTCAAAATATTCCAACAACAATTGAAAAAAAAATCAATTCAATTCCTTCACATGAATTTATTGAGAAAAATTTTAAATATATAGGTTATGCCGTAGGAATGGGAAATCCTCATTTAATATTCTTTGTAGAAAACATAGAGTCAATTGTTCTTTCCATACTTGGCCCTATATTTGAAAAAAATGAATTATTTCCAGAAAAAACTAATGTGCATTTTTGTCAAATCTTAAATAGAGATAATATCAAGGTAAAAGTATGGGAAAGAGGAGCAGGACCTACCTTAGCTTGTGGAACAGGTGCCTGTGCTATTCATGTAGCAGCTTATAAATTAGGCCTTTGTAATTCACAAACTATAGTAACTTTACCAGGAGGTGATCTTAAAATTGATTGGTCAAAAGACGATTGTGAAGTCATGATGACTGGTAATGCTAAAAAGGTTTTCTCAGGATCAATGTTAGTAAATTAATGGAAAGTAATTTTATCTATTTAGATAATGCATCCACAACTCCATTATCTGAAAATGTTTTAAATATAATAAATTCAACTTATAGGAATTATTGGCATAACCCTTCATCTACATATGAGCTAGGGCTAAAATGCTCTACATATCTTGAAAAAATTAGATCAAAAATAGCTTATATATTTGAAGCAAATCCAGAGGATATAATTTTTACATCTGGCTCTTCGGAATCAACAAATATTGTATTTAATAATATTTATGAGAAATTTAAAAATGGTAGAGTTGTTATTTCGAATGTTGAACATCAAGCAACAACTATTTGTGCTAATAAACTAAGAAAACAAAATTGGGATATTTACGAATGGGCGGTAAATAATTATGGAGTTTTAAATATTTCTAATATCGAAAAAATTTTAACCAATGAAACTAAGCTTGTATCAATTATTTGGGGACAAAGTGAAATTGGAACAATACAACCTGTTCAATTTATAGGTTCCAAATGTGAAGAATTAAATATAATGTTTCATTTAGATGGAACTCAAATACTAAGTAATGGAATATTCAGTTGGAAAGATCTTAAATGTGATTTTTTAAGTTTATCTGCTCATAAATTTGGAGGTCCAAAAGGTATCGGTATTCTTTTAACAAAAGAAAAGTCTAGACAAATTTTAAAAAATAAAGACATCTCACTAACTCAGGAATATTCAATTAGGCAAGGTACACAAGCTTTACCATTAATCGCTGGAATGTATGAATCATTAAAGAATATTAATGGAAAAATAAAATTATATGATTATATTACAGAATTTCCTTCTAATAATATTATTAAACTTAAAAATTATTTATTTCAAAAAATTAAGGATAATAATCACATAAAGATTACGGGAAGTACTAACCATAGGCTTCCCAATCATGTTTCTTTTCTACTATTAAATAAACTATTTGAGCCTATAAGAGCCTATAAGATTGTTAATTTTATGTCAGAGAATAGAATAGCCATTAGTAGTGGAAGTGCTTGTTCAAGTTCATCTGGGAAACCTAGTTCAACACTTAAAAATATTGGTTTGAAAGATGATGAACTATATTCAAATATTCGTGTTAGTTTAGGTTCAATAAACAATAAGTTAGAAATAGATAAATTTTTAGAACTTATTCAAATATGTATTGAAAAATTTTAATGGCAACTAATTACAGACTACCTAAAGATTTAAATGAATCTCTTAAGAATATGGAGGATGCAATTATTCCAAGTTTATTAGATTCAAATAAAAGATTTACTATAGAATTTAATTTTGAAGGATTGAAGTTTAACAAAATTGGAATAACTATCTACAAGATATTATCTAAAAATAATAATGTATTCATAACATTTGCTGATCAAGGTGCTGTTGCTTTGGCTCAAAGAGACTATCCAGATATCAAAGATAAAATCTTTACATTTAAATCATTTAATGAATCAAATAATATAAATAATATTGATAGTGTAATGATATCGATACTACCTCAGCCATATGATTTCGATTCATTTGAGCCTATGTCTGATAATTATCAAGGAACGCATTATTCATTAAATCCAAAATTTGAAGATGCCAATATTGGTATAGGAAGTGTTATAAGAGAGAGACGTAAAAATTTTGTAAAAACATGGACAAATATTTATTTTCTTCAGCCTTTAAATAAGGCTGCTCTTATGCATATTTATCCAAATAACTGGTTGCTCTTCAAAGAAGAAAACAAAAAATATTATTTTAAAAAAGAATTTGAAATTAAACCCGACAACGAATCTATTTTTATAAATTTATAAATTGAATGTGATAAAAAAAATTTATTCATTTTTCTTTATTGTTCTTTTATTAGTAACATCTCCTATCCTAATAAGATATTTACTAATAAATCAGAAAATAACTATTTTGAATAGTATTTATTTTAATTTTCCTGGAATAATTACTAAAAATAAATCATGTCCTAAATATGATGCTTTATTAAATCAATCTCTTGATAATTCATTTAGTGTTTCAATTATTAATAATAAAGGAATAATAATTAGCTCCTTTAATGATGAAATTCCTAGGTTACCAGCATCAAATCAAAAATTATTATCATCAGCTTATGTTTTAAGTAAATATAAATTAAATAATTATTTAAAAACATCCTTATTAAAAAAGAATAAAAACAATTATTATTTGTCTGGTCAAGGTGATCCAGATCTAAATTATGAACAAATTATCGATCTAGTTTCGAATGTTAAAGAAAATAAAATTATTAACTTTAATATTTTAGAAATTGATTCAAATTTATATTGGCCTAAAGGTTGGTCAAATAAAGATAAACTTTATGAATATGGATCTCCAATTACATCTCTTGCAATAGAAAGCAATTATAATAAATACGATGATATTTATACTTTAAAAAATTTTATAAAAAACTATTTAAATAATAAATTTCCAAATTCGTATATTAATGTTAATTTTATTGATTCAGAAAAAAGATTCTATTTAAAAGATACTATCGAGATAAATAAAATATATTCAACTCCAATTCTTTCATTATTAACCCTAATAAATTCTGAAAGCCACAATTTTACTGCAGAATCTCTTTTTAAAAATGCCTCAAATACATGGAATGAAAATGATTATATAAAATTGAAAAATTGGCTAGAAAATAAAGGCCTCCCAGTAACTGATACATACTTTGCAGATGCTAGTGGATTGTCTAGAAAAAACAAAATCACAACAAAGTTAATTGCTTTATTTTTGGACAAAATGAGATATTCTAATGATTTTAAAGCTTATCAATCTACTCTTTCAATTTTGGGAGTAAGAGGAACATTAGCTAAACGATTTGTTAATAGTGAATTATCTGGAAAGTTTTTTGGAAAAACTGGTACGCTTTCAAATGTCTTTGCATTATCTGGTTTTTTATATAAAAATGAAAAGCCAATAATTATAAGCTTAATCCAGAATTCTAATAATATCGATCAGGAAAAAGCTTTTAAATTATTAAGTGATGTTTATTACATGAAATCATGTAAATAAAAATATTATTTAAAATATTCTTTTAAATCCTTTTCAACTGAAGGTGGCACCATATGATTAATCTCACCACCAAATTTTGCAACTTCTTTTACTAACGAACTACTAAGAAAACTAAAATTTGTATTTGTGGATAAAAATATAGTCTCAATAGCGTTATTTAAAGATTTATTTGTATGTGCGATCTGGAGTTCATACTCAAAATCACTCATTGCTCTTAAGCCTCTTAAAATTAGATTAGCTTTCAAATCTTTTGCACAATCGACAGTGAGTCCTGAATAAGAAATAACTTCAACATTAGGCAAATGAGAAAGAGAATTTTTTATCTGCAATATTCTTTTTTGAAGATTAAATGTTGGTGTTTTAGAAGTATTTTCTAAAACAGCAACAACTATATTGCCAAATAATTTTTCAGCCCTTTCTATTAAATCAATATGCCCGTATGTTAGTGGATCAAATGTACCTGGATAAAGAATTTTCATGAATTTATTATTATCAAATGAGAAATTTAGTTAAAATAAGTTTATTAGATAACTCAATTATGACATTAAATCTAGAAGCCAAAAAAATCTTATTAAGAAAAATACCACACGGATTATTCATTTGTGGCGTTAGAGATGAGGATAAAAATGAAGTAAATGGATTTACTGCTAGTTGGGTGACTCAAGGTTCCTTCAATCCCCCATTAGTCGTAATGGCAGTTAGGGCAGAGGGATCTAGTCATGAAATAATAAAATCTACAAATAAGTTCTCACTAAATGTTCTCAAAAATGATCAAAAGGATCTTGCAGCTGTTTTCTTTAAACCACAAAAAGCCTTAGGAGGAAGATTTGAATCAGTTGAATTTAACTTAGGTGAGCTTGGCTTGCCTATTTTAGTTGATAGTGTTGGTGGAGTTGAATGTAAAGTTGTTGGAAGTGTAATCCATGGAGACCATACGGTTTTTGTAGGAGAAGTACAATCTGCTTATTTGAATAATGATGTTGACTCACTAAATTTATCTTCGACAGGATGGAATTATGGAGGTTAACCGCTATAAATGAGTAATTCTTCTAATGAAAAAATTGATAAAAAATATAATTTAAAAATTGAATATAAATTAATTAATAATAAGGAGTTATTAAAATCAAGAATATCTGAAATTCCAAAAACATCTGGGTGTTATCTTTTTAAAGATATAGATAATAATTTACTTTATATTGGCAAATCTAAGAAACTACGTAGTAGAGTAAGTAGTTATTTCAATAATTTTTCAGATTTAACTCCAAGATTAAGTTTGATGGTTCGTCAAATAACTGAAATCGAAATAATAGTTACCGATAGCGAATATGAAGCACTAAATTTAGAGTCAAATTTAATAAAAACAAACAAACCATATTTTAATATTCTTTTAAAGGATGACAAGAAATATCCATATCTTTGCATAACTTGGAGCGAGAAATATCCTAGAATATTTATTACTAGAAAGAGAAGAAATAGAAATAATTTAGATAGATATTATGGACCTTACGTTGATGTAGGTCTTTTAAGAAATACTTTATTTTTAATTAAAAAAATATTTCCTTTAAGACATAGTAAATTATCTAAGTCATTCTATAGAGAAATTACTGGTGTTGATCTTGAAAAAATTTCCTCAGAAGAATATAGAAAAATTGTAAAACAAGCTTCAATGGTATTTCAAGGAAGAAATGATGATCTAATTAGAATTTTACAGAATAAAATGTCTTACTTCTCTAATGACTTACAGTACGAAAAAGCGGCAAAAATAAGAGATCAAATTAGCGGTCTTAAATTATTAACAGAATCCCAAAAAATATCAGTACCAGACTCTTCGATAAATAGAGATATATTTGGAATTGTATCGGAGAGAAATAACGCAAGTATTCAAATATTTCAAATGAGATCTGGAAAACTAATAGGAAGAATTGGATATAGTCAAAAATTAGAAGGTATTAGCGAAAGTGAGATTCTTCAAAGAGTTTTTGAAGAACATTATATAAATGTTGATGGTGTTGAAATACCATCTGAAATTTTAGTTCAATACGAATTCACAAACAGGCAAACACTAGAAGAATGGCTTTCTCAACTAAAACAAAAAAAAGTAAAAATTTTAAATCCTAAAAGAAGTAATAAATTAAAAACTATAGAAATGGTTCGGAAAAATGCCAAGTTAGAATTAAATAGAATATTAAATGGAATTCAAGATAATGAATCTGCTATTGAGGACCTATCTCAAATTCTCGAACTGAATACTCATCCAAAAAGAATAGAAGGATATGATATTAGCCATATTCAAGGTTCAGATCCAGTAGCATCTCAGGTTGTTTTTATTGATGGAATGCCATCAAAACAAAATTATAGAAAATATAAAATCAAAGATAATAATGTTTATATTGGTCATAGTGATGATTATGCATCCATATATGAGGTTATTTACAGAAGATTTAAAAAATGGTCAAGATATAAGAACGATGGAGGAGATCTTAGTTATCTAATGAATTCAAAAAATAATATTATTAATAATGAACTTTTTTCAGATTGGCCCGATTTAGTAATGATAGATGGTGGGAAAGGACAACTAAATTCTGCTATCAAAGCATTAGAAGATCTTAATCTAGAGAAAGATGTAATTTTATGTTCATTAGCAAAAAAGAAAGAAGAAATATATGTTCCAGGATTATCAAAACCTCTCAATACAGATATGAATCAAAAAGGAGTAATGCTTCTTAGAAGATTAAGAGATGAGGCTCATAGATTTGCACTTTCTTTTCATCGAAACAAAAGATCAAAAAGAATGAATAGATCACAATTAACACAAATACCTGGATTAGGTTCTTCAAGAATAAAGGATTTATTAGAGCATTTTAATTCTGTAGATGCTATTAGGATTGCTAGTAAGGATGATCTTATGAAAGTAAAAGGTCTTGGAGCTAATACTGCCAATGACATTTATAATTTTTTTAATAATGAGTAATAAACAATTTATATTAAATATTCATAGAAGTTGATATTGTGGATTTTAGCGATAATTCGAATTAAAATAAGTTTTAAATAATTTGCTTTTATAGTGTTCTGGAGAAAATCAAAACTTCTTATTTTATATTCCACTGTTGATGGTCATACTAAAGATATTTGTAATTACATTTATAAAAAATTAAAAGGAAGAAAAAACGTAAGCATTATTTCAGTTGAAGATTCAGCTAATTACGATTTAGGCGACTTTGAGGAAATCGTTATTGGTGCTAGCGTTAGGTATGGATACCATAGAAAAAATGTTTACAAATTTATTCAACAAAATATTGAAAAATTAGACAAGGTAAAAACTGCTTTCTTTTCATTAAACTTAACAGCAAGAAAACCTGAAAAATCAACTCCTGAAACAAATCCATATGTTATAAAATTCTTAAAAAAAGTCAAATGGGAACCTACAATAAAAGAAGTTTTTGCTGGGAGATTAGATTATCCAAGCTTAGATACATTAAATAAATTGGCAATTCTATTTATTATGCTTATAACTAATGGTCCAAAAGATACATCAAAAACATATGAACTCACAGATTGGAAAAAAGTTGATAATTTAATAAAGTCAATATCAAAATTCTAGACTTTTTCTTAATGGATAAAGAAGAGTTAATAGATTTAACCTCCAAAATAGATAAGTATAGTTGTCCTCATATTATAAATTTTCACTGTCATACAAATTTTAGTGATGGAAGTATGTGTCCTGAAGAACTATTAGAACAAGCTTTTCGTAATAAACTTCAATTCCTATCAATTACAGATCATCATTCAATATTGGCTCATAAATATATATCTGATAAAGGTTTACTAAAAAGATATCCAAAAAATTCATTCACATTAATTCCTGGTATTGAAATTAATTGTTTACTTAAGGGATGTTTAGTTCATGTTTTAGGTTTAGGAATTGATATAAATAGTTCGTCTCTTTCTCCTTATATTTTAGGTGAATCTCCAATAGGAAACGACTTACAAATAAATTCTGTCATAAGAGCAATTGAAATTGCGGGTGGTTTATCATTTCTAGCTCATCCAGCAAGATATAGAATCCCATTCGACATCTTAATTCCAGAAGCCCATAAAAATAAAGTTAATGGGATTGAAGTTTGGTATGACTATAACCTTAATCAAATATGGCAAGCTAGTAATTTTGTTTGTGAGAAAATCGATAAATTAACTGAAAGATACTCTATGCTTAAATCATGCGGTACAGATAGTCATGGATTTTCACTTTTAGGAAGATAGGTCAAAATTCGTTCTTCTCAATTTTTGAATCAGTATTGATAATTATGTTCTTTAAATTTTCAATAATTTCAGAAGAACAATTTTTCCACATTTTTCTATTAATAATTTCTAGGTATCTTTGTGAAATATCTCTTAGGGCCCATGGATTATTCTCTAGAAAGAAATTCAAAAGTTCTTGATCACACAACCATGATTTATAAACTTCTTCATAACACCAATCTGATACTAATTCTGTAGAGGCATCAAAAGCATATAAGTAATCTAATGTTGCTGAGAATTCAAAAGCTCCTTTATAACCATTATCCTTCATTCCATTTATCCATTTAGGATTAAGAATTCTTGATATAACAACTTTATTAATTTCATCTTCTAATTTTGTAACTTTGGATAGTCCAAATTTAGATAAATCACCATGATACATTTCAGGTAATTTACCGCTCAATTTTTTTACTGCTGATGATAAACCACCCTGAAACTGATAATAGTCATCAGAATCTAAAATATCATGTTCCTTATTATCTTGGTTATGAACAACTAATTGTACATTTTTAAGAGCATTTTCTAATGATTTTTTATCCTCTACAGGTTCAAGATTATCACTGTAAATCCACTTACTCCAATTAAGAAAAGATTCTCCAAAATCATCAATATCTTCCCAATTAGAATTTGAAATTAGTTCTTGTAGACCAGCTCCATATGAACCTGGTGCTGACCCAAATATACGATTAATTGGATCACCATCCTTTAATGATCCAGCAAGAGGATTAAATTTATCATCCTCATTAAGATTAGAAATAAGATTTATTGCTTTAGAAGTTAATTTAACTAACTGAGGAAATGCATCTCTAAACATTCCTGAAATCCTTAATGTAACATCTACCCTTGGCCTATCAAGGACAGATAAAGGGATGATTTCTAAATCAATTACTCTTCTTGTGGGTCCATCCCAAATAGGTTGGACGCCTAATAAATATAATATTTGACAAATGTCTTCTCCTCCATTTCTCATGGTGGATGTTGCCCATACAGATATTGCTATATTTTTTAAATCTTCACCATTATCTTGTTTGTATAAATCAATTATTTGTGACGCAGATTTACAACCAACACTCCATGCTGATTCAGTTGGCAGTCCTCTTGCATCAACTGAAAAGAAATTTTTACCAGTGGGTAAAGCTTCAGTTTTACCTCTCGTAGGGGCTCCAGATGGACCACTTTTTACATATTTGCCATTTAATGAATTAATAAATGATAATTTTTCATTGTATGAAGAATTAATGATTGGATTTAGGATCTCATTTTTTAATAATAAAAAATAATTATTATGTTTTTTATCATTAAAGAAATAGTCTATTATTTTCTGATTTTTATATTTTTCTAGATATTTTATATGAGTTTTATTTTTATAAAAAAACAAATATATTAGATATTTTGCTTGTTTTTCCAAAAACTCAATAGCCATTCTAAAGTTTAAAATATTTTTGTTAGAAAAACTCAATAATATTTTTTTATCTTTTTCAGTTAACTTTTGATCATATTTATTTGTCCAAGGATTAAAATCTAGTTTTAAATTTTTCGCTAAATATTGAACAACACCAATTCGGCTGGCATTTGGAACTCTCGCAATACACAAGAATAAATTTATTTCATTAATATCATTCTGCCTATTGCCAAAAATATGCAAACCTGTTCTAATTTGGGATTCTTTAATTGTGCAAAGAAAAGAATCAATTTCTTCTATTTGATTATTTTTATTCTTTAAAGTAATTTCACTAAAATCTTTTTTAATTAATAGAAAAATAGATTCTTCTATTATTTTAATACGATTAGAATTTAATAATTTTGCTTCAAAATATTCGTCTAAATAATTTTCTAATATTGCATATTTTCCATATAATTCTGACCTATCTAAAGGAGGGGTTAAATGATCAATAATGGTGGCTGCTGTTCTCCTTTTTGCTTGGGATCCTTCGCCAGGATCATTTACGATAAAGGGATATATGT